>CALMBS010000160.1 GCA_937860285.1 uncultured Chloroflexota bacterium | reverse complement strand
TCGTTCTCCAGGCGGTTGATCTCCATGCACCCCTTCAGCAGCTTCTCCCGGTCTATGTGGCTGTGTATCAGTGACACTGTCCGCTCTACCTCGACGGTGGCCTGCACGATGACGTCGGCCAGCTCCCGGGCCCTGGCCGTGGGCTGGCCCACCTTGTAGAGGATCATCATGTCGGCCGACGAGTGGATGTAGTCGGTCACCTCGTCCAGCGAATGCGCCAGCAGGGCGATGTCCTCCCGGTCGAAGGGGGTGATGAAGCTGCGGTGCAGCTCCGCCATGATCTGGTGCGTGACGGCGTCGCCGTCATGCTCCAGGTCGGTGATGATGGTCAGCCTCTCCTTGACGTCCTCCCAGGCGCAGACCATGTCCTTTAGCTGGTGGGCTATCTTGACCGCATTGTGGGCGCTCTGCTCGAAGAGCACGGCGAACTTCTTGTCTTTGGGCGTGAGAGAGAACTTGAACAAAGACTGGCTCCGTTCTTCCCGGTCGATGAGGCGGTCCCGGACCGCCGTTCCCATTCTAGGCGCAGGTACGGCCACCGTCAAATGGTCCGCGGGGCGGTCACCTGCAGCGGTCACCTGCGACCCTTGACAGGGTCCGATTTCGGTACTAACCTATGGTGCCCCTTTGCGACAGGTTTGTGGGCGACAATTGGGGGTTGTCCCCACACCCCCGGGGGGGGGGAAGGTCAGGTGGTGTTGAGGTGCGGGCATGAAACCCACGGCAATCAGACCGGACAACGCTGAGTTCATCCTGCTCTCATTCGAGGGGCCTGACGGCTATTCGCTGGCCGGCGGCCTGGGCGTCAGGGTCAGCCACCTTTCCGAGACGCTGGCCGGCGCCGGCTTCCGGACCCACCTGTTCTTCGTCGGCGATCCCAGGAAGCCCGGTGAAGAGACCCGCATGGGGGGCCGGTTGACGCTTCATCGCTGGTGTCAGTGGATAAGCGAGCACCACCCATCGGGGGTCTACCAGGGTGAGGACGAGAAGCTGTATGACTTCAACGAGTCCCTTCCCTGGTTTATTTGCGAACGGATTGCTCTGCCGGCCGCCCGGCAGCACAGGCTGGTGGTCATTCTGGGCGAAGAATGGCACACCGCGGAGGCCATGTGCCGCATCAGCGACATCCTGCACGTGCACGGACTGCGGGACCGGGCGGTGCTGTTCTGGAACGCCAACAACACCATGTCCTTTCACCGCATCGACTGGGGCCGCCTGGCCTACACCACCAGGATCACCACGGTGAGCCGTTACATGAAGCACATCATGTGGCGGCTGGGGGTCAATCCCCTGGTCATCCCCAACGGCATACCGGGTGATCTGCTGGGCCGGGTGCCATACCGGCCGGCGGAACGCCTGCGCCGGAGCATGGAGGCCGACCTGGTCCTGGCCAAGGTGGCGCGGTGGGACCCGGACAAGCGTTGGAACATGGCCGTCGAGGCCGTGGCCCGCCTCAAGGATGGGGGCCGCCGGGCGGTGCTGCTGGCCCGCGGGGGCATCGAGCCTCACGGCGAGGAGGTCATGCACCGGGCCCGGTCTCTCGGGCTCAAGGTGAAGGACGTGAGGCCCCGGGGAGACACCTTCGCCGACCACCTGCGGGCCATCCAGGAGCAGCAGAGCGGCGCCGATGTGCTGAACCTCAGGTTTCACTGCCCGCAGAGCCTGCTGAAGGTGGTGTACCACTCCTCGGACGCCGTCCTGGCCAACAGCGGGCATGAGCCCTTCGGCCTGGTGGGGCTGGAGACCATGGCGGCGGGGGGCATTGCCTTCACGGGCAGCACCGGCGAGGACTATGCCATACACGACCGCAACGCCATGGTGATGGAGACCTCCGATCCCAAGGAGATCGAGTCGTACATAGCGTATCTGGAGAGGCACCCCGAGAAGAAGCAGAGGATGCGGCAGGCCGGGAGAGAGACGGCGAGGCAGTACGTCTGGGAGAGAGTCATCGAGAACCTGGTCAGGAAGCTGGAGTACCAGGCGGGACTGCAGGGGGCGCTGCTGGCGGCCGGGGCTGCCCGCGAGGGGCGCGAGGCGGCCGATGACTGGCCGGCGCTGGGGTGGATGGGCCAGCCGCTGCAGGTGCAAGACGCCCAGGCCTGATCTTCCCGGCACCTATTGCCAACGGCATCCGAAATGTGGCAAACTAGGGCCGTTTCGGGCCATTCTATGAAGGAGGGGTTGTTTTCATGGCTACATCAGCGATGACGAACACGAAGACCTATCTGGCCGACGTGCCGCAGGAGTTCGCCTTCTGGGTCTGTGATGGCCAGATCCTGAAGAACCTGAGGGACCTGCGCGACGCATTCGCGGTCATGAACGACTATACCTTCACCTACCACGTGAACGAGGCCAAGAACGACTTCCACAACTGGGTGAAGGACATCGTCAGGGACGACACGCTGGCCACTCAGTTGCTCAGGGCCGGCAGTCCCCTGGTGGCGGTCAGGGTGGTCACGGACAGGATCTCCTTCCTCAGCGCCAAGCCGGCCTCTGTGCCGGTCAGGACGCCGGCCGCGGCCCAGGCCAAAGCGCCGTCCTCGAAGTCGCTCAAGAAGCCGTCTTCAACCCAGGCCAAGTCGCCGGGCGGCCGGAAGCAGACGCGGGGATAACCGGGGCCAGTGGCAACGCGCATTAAGAAGGCGGTGATCACGGCGGCGGGATGGGGTACCCGCTTCCTCCCCGCCACCAAGACCCAGCCCAAGGAGATGCTGCCTCTCCTGGCCAAGCCCCTGATCCAGTACAGCGTGGAGGAGGCCATCGGCTGCGGGGTGGAGCTGGTGGTCATCGTCACCGCCCTGGGCAAGCGCTCCATGGACGACTACTTCGACCGGGCGTTCGACCTGGAGCACTTCCTGGAGCAGCATGGCAAGGCCCAGATGGCCCAGGAGATACGCCGGCTGGCAGACATGGTGGACATCTGTTACGTTCGCCAGAAGGAGCAGCTGGGGCTGGGCCACGCGGTGCTGACCGCCAGGAAGGTGGTCGGCGACGAGCCGTTCCTGGTGTTCCTGCCGGACGACGTCTTCCCGGACGGGGCGTCCACCCTGAAGAAGATGATGGAGGTCTACCAGCGCTACGACGGGAGCGTCCTGGCGGTCAAGGAGGTGGCGGAGGATGTGGTGGACCGCTACGGGGTCATCAAGCCCAGGGAGATAGGGCCGCGGCTGTACCAGGCCCTGGAGCTGGTGGAGAAGCC
>CALMBS010000159.1 GCA_937860285.1 uncultured Chloroflexota bacterium | reverse complement strand
CCATCGACTGGGAGAGCGCCGCGGAGACGGACCTGGAGGGGAACTCCATGGAGACGTCACCCAGGGACCCGGCCCGGTATGCCGGCCTCCCGCCCATTGCCGCCAGGGCCGAAAGCTATGGGTTCTGGAGCAAGGAGTTCGCGGCCTGGCTGCAGCGCAGCCGCAAGGTGGAGCTGATGAAGAGCCCCAGCCTCAAGGAGTACTCCAGGGCGGGCGAGTCCGAGCGCGATTTCCGCATCAGGTTGCAGCAGCAGTCCCGGGAGCGGCGGGACGCAGAGGCCGAGAGACTGCGGCAGAAGTACGCCCCCAAAATCGCGGCGCTGGAGGAGCGCACTCGCCGGGCGCGGGCCACGGTGGAGAAGGAGAAGGACCAGGCCCGCAACCAGAAGGTGCAGACGGCCCTGTCCTTTGGGGCCACCATCCTCGGTGGCTTCATGGGCCGCAAAGGCACCAGCGGGGCCAGGTCGACCCTCGGCGGGATGAGCCGGGCCAGCAAGGAATCGAGGGACGTGGGCCGGGCCGAGGACACCGTCGAGGCCCTCGAAGAGAAGATGAAGCAGCTCAATGCCGACTTCAAGGCCGACTTGGACCGGCTGTCCTCCAGCCTGGACCCTCAGACCGAGACGCTGGAGCGGGTTGCGGTGCGTCCGGCCAAGAAGGACGTCTCGGTGAGACTGCTGGCCCTGGCCTGGCTGCCGTACTGGCGAAGCCCCGCGGGCGACCTGACCCGGGCCTGGTAGCCGGGGGACCTCAAAGCCAGCGGCGGCTGCGGAAGAAGACCAGCATGACCACGATGGCCGCCAGCATAATGGAGATGATAATGGCGAAGGAGGCCAGGCTGGTCTCGTGCCCCATCCGGGGCAGGGCGATGTTCATGCCGTAGATGCTGGCCACCAGGGTCAGGGGCATCATTATGGTGGTGATGACGGTCAGGATGCGCATGGTCTCGTTGGTGTGATGCGATGACAGCGAGCTCTGGGCCGCCTGCAGCCCTTCGATGATCTCCTTGCACTCGTCCAGGGTGTCCCAGGTCTTGTCGACGTGGTCCACCACGTCTCCCCAGAAGACCTCCAGGTTCTCCGTGGGGTAGCGCGCGGTCTTGGGCTCCAGGCCGCCGATCACAGCCTTCATGGACCAGATCACCCGGCGGTTGGAGATGATGTCCCGCCGCAGCAGCGAGAGCTCGCGCACCACCCGGCCTATCTTTCTGGTGTCGAAGATCTCCTCCTCGGCCGTCTCCAGGTTCTGCATGATCTTGTTGGCTATGGGCAGGCAGTAGTCCACCAGCATGTCCGTAATGCGGTACAGGAGATAGCCGGAGCTCTTCATGTTGGCCTCGCGGACGGCCTCGTTCGACTGGCAATCGGCGAAGAGCCTGACCAGGGGTTTGAGCACGCCGTCGTGTATGGTGACCACGTAGTTGTCGCCGATGAAGACGGACACCTGGCTGGCCACCGTCACCCCGGCCTCTCTGCGGAACAGGGGGAAGTGGAACACGATGAAGAGGTACTCCTCGTACTCGTCTATCTTGGGGCGCTGGATGCGGCTGAGGCAGTCGTCCAGGTCCAGGGGATGGAAACCGAACTGGGACAGGAGGTAGTCGAGCTC
>CALMBS010000158.1 GCA_937860285.1 uncultured Chloroflexota bacterium | reverse complement strand
GCCATAGCGAGATCTCGAGAAATGGGTCTGGCGACGCTGGGACACTGCTTCTATCGCAAGCAGAAGACGGAGGCCATCAGGATGGTGCTGCCCGTCAATGAAGAGCGTGCCGTCAAGGCCATGAATGTGAGGCGGTAGAAATGCGGCGGATTCTAGTCAAGTATGCGAAGCCGGGAATGGTGCTGGCCAGGGACCTGCATGACGGAAGCGGGCACGTGGCCATCGGCAAGGGGACGCAGCTGACTGACAGGTGGGTGCAGGCACTGGCCTTCCTGGGTGCGTCCGAGCTGGTTATCCTGGACGACCGCTTCCAGGATGTGTCGGTGTCCCCCATGATCACGCCGGAGCTGGAGGGCACGGTTTCCGAGACCCTGCGAGAGGCGCTGGGCAGGATCGCCGCGGTGGTGTCCGGAGAGGTGGCTGCTCCCTGCCCGGTGCCGGACCGGGAGGGACTCGGTGGCGCGTCTGCGGCCGCCCGCGAGCCTCTTGACGCTGGGCATCTGCGCCACCTGGTGGAGCAGATGGTGCAGCAGCTGTATCCGGAGATTCAGGGAGACCCCACCATCAGCGGGTGGCACTCCTGGAGGGACGCCGCGCATGTTCTGCCCATGAAGATCGCCGCGTTGGCCCTGGTGCTGGGCAAAGAGGCCGGGATGACCGAGACCGATCTGGTCGACCTGGGCCTGGCGGCGCTGCTGCAGAATGTGGGCTATGTCATGGTGAGGCCGCCGGAGCTGGTGGAGCGGCCCGGGGCCCTGTGGGAGGAGATGGCCTTCGTGAACGCCTGGAGGACCGAGAGCGGCGGTCAACCGATGCCGAAGGTGGAGCCCCTGGGCGAGAATGAGCTGCAGGTTGTGTGGAGGCATCCGCTCTATGGCGCCGAGATACTCAAACAGTGCCAGGGGGTGAATGACAGCGTACGGTCCATCATTGTGCAGCACCACGAACGCTGGAACGGCAGCGGCTACCCGTACGGCCTCAAGGGCAGCGAAATCTCGGTGGCCGCCAGGATCCTGGGCATGTGCGATGCGGTGTGCTCTACGGCATCGAAGAAGCCGTACCGGCAGCCTTTCCAGCCGTATGAAGCCACCGAGCTGCTGGTGGCCTGCAGCCGGGTCCTCTACGATCCGGACCTGGTGCAGCTGTTCCTGGAGAACGTTCCGGCTTTCCCCGCGGGGGTCATGGTGAAGCTGAATGAGGGCGAAGTGGGGATCGTGGTCAATGCCAACCTGGGAATGGTAGGGAGGCCCAGGGTGCGCGTCTGCTACGACAGGGACGGCAACCAGTTGGAGACGCCTTTTGAGCTGGACCTGGCGGAAGATGAGCATGCCAGCAGGCTGGTGAC
>CALMBS010000157.1 GCA_937860285.1 uncultured Chloroflexota bacterium | reverse complement strand
AGTGCCCGGCGAGGCGGCCCCGGCCACGGAGCCGACCGGCGTCCCCGCCACCTCCGCCCCCTCTGCCGCCGCCCCCCCCAGGAGGCCCAGGGCGGCTCCCCCCCGCAGGCCACCGGCCAGGCCGGCCGCAGGTGACGCCCGGCCCCAGGACAGGGCCCCGAGACCAGCCGCGGGCGACGCCAGGCCCCACGACAGGGCCGCCAGGCCAACCGCGGGCGAGGCCCGCCCCCAGGACAGGGCCCCGAGGCCAGCCGCTCCTGAGGCCCGGCCCCAGCAGAAGCCAAAGCCAGCCGCAGGCGAGGTCCGCCCCCAGCAGAAGCCAAAGCCGGCTGCGGGTGATGCCCGCACCCAGCCCAAGCCCAAGCCGGCCGCCGATGCGGGCGCCCAGGACAAGCCGGCCGGCGCCCCGCCAGCTGCCGCCTAGCCCGGGGCAGCGCATCATGCTGCTGGCGGGGTCTCGGGACCGAACCAGTTGTCGTATACCGACATCCTGACGTACGCGTCGAGGTCCAGGTTCTGCACGTACTGCTTGAAGACGTCAGCGGAGTACCGCGACTCCCAGTACGTCCAGTTTTCGTACACCTGGCAGGTCTCGGTGGGAACCCCCCTGATCCCCACGCTGATGCGGTTGCCGCCGGTCGCCTGAAACGTGTTGTGGTGGATCAGGATCGTGCCTCCTGCCGGGACATCAGCGTCAGGGCCTTCATCGAATCCCCATGAGGGGTTGTCGTTCCCGCCGTGCATGTCAAAGGCGGTGTTGGTGGCATTCGCCCCGCAGAGGTTGTAGCGCGCCTCGTAGCTGCTCACGGGATAGCCCCTGGCGCCGGCGATGGCGTGGCGGTAGTAGTCGAAGTAGTTGGCCTCGATCAGCGCGGTGCCGCCGGACACGACGACCCCGTACCCGAATCCGTCGGCCTGGCAGTGGTGGATGTAGTTGTGGTGGAAATGCCCGTAGTGGTGGTCCCCGACCCCGGCTCCGGACTGGGGCCAGTTGAAGATCTCGCAGTTGTCCACCTCGACCTCATCCCCGACCGCCACCAGCCCCGAGTACAGCGGGAAGGTGCGGGAGGTACCCCCGTTGGGCCCCCTCACCCTCAGGCCCGTCACCCGCGCCCCGCTGCCGATCTCGATCAGGTTGGGGAAACCCGAGGCGGTCGTATCGTTGGCGAAGAGGAGGGCACCGGTGGAACCGCTCCGTCCCCGGCCGCTGGCCAGCGTCACCCCGGCCCGAACGGCGATGTCCTTCTTGCCGGTGAGGTCGATCTGGGCACTGTCCTCGACGTACACCACGTCCCCCGAGCGGGCGCGGGACAGGGCGTCCAGGAGCCCGCTCCCGGTGCTGACGACGTAGTCGGCCATGCCGGAGGTCACCATCCGGCTGTACCCCTCCCCCCCACCAATGGGGTCCCCGGTGGGGTTTACCCCGGCCCCGTAGCCGCCCGGGATGCTGTCCGGATCGATCGGCAGCGCCCGGCCGGTGCCGCCGCCATCCCCCGGTCCCCCGCTGCAGCCGGCGACGGCCAGAACGGCCACCAGCACACAGAGGGTGATGGCGGCCGCCAGGACGGTCCACTTCGCGCGGTGGGACAGGGACGTCGGGCTCACATTCCCATGGTAGCACGGCATCCCCGAATAGGCACGCAAATCGCCGCGGTGACAGCGGCCACCCGCCGCGTTGCCCGGCCCGTCCCCGCGGCGTCACCGCCCGGCGGGACCGGGCCGCAGCGCCCTAGTCCGACACGGACACGCCGGAGAGCAGCGGGTACCCCAGCGGGCTCAGGGCGTACCCATGGACCCGGGGCTTGATCAGCAGGTAGCTCCTCCCGAACCACAGTGGCAGGCAGGCAGCGTCCTCGGCCACCAGCTTCGCCTCGGCCTGCCGGTACAGCGCGGCGCGGGCGCTCTCATCGGGCTCCACCGCGGCCCGGTCCAGGAGGGAGTCATAGGCGGCGTCGGCGTACCCGCCGGGGTTGTTGATGCTCCCGTTGCGGAACAGGACGTCCAGGAAGTCCTGGGGGTCCGGGTAGTCCGCCGACCAGCCGAAGAAGAACACGTCGTCCCTCTCCTCGCCGAGGCGGTCGAAGTAGGCGTCGCCGTCCAGCTGCCGCACCTCCACCTCGGCGCCCAGGTTCTCCTCCCATTGGTAGAGGACGGCCGTGAAGTAGGACGCCAGGTCGCCGCTGCTGCCTGGGAGGGTCACCACCACCTTCAGAGGGCTCCCGCCCGGGCCGTATCCCGCCTCTGCCAGCAGGGCCCTGGCCGCAGCCACATCGTAGTCCAGCCCGGCGAAGCCGGCGTCGTAGCCCATCATGCCGGGGGGCACGATGCCGCCGGCCGCCTCCACGGAGTCCAGCAGGACCTGGCTGACTACCCTCTCCCGGTCCACCGCCAGGCACAACGCCCGGCGCACCCTGGCGTCCGCCAGCGGGCCGCCGCTGCAGTTGAAGCCCAGGTAGGTGATGTTGTACTGGGGATAGATGGACAGCTGCGGATGCAGCGCGTTGCTCTCATCCATCACCCTCTCCAGGCTGTAAATGGAAACGCCGGTGACGTCGATCCGGCCCTGCTCGTAGAGCTGCATGGAGTAGCCGGCGTTGAACAGGTAGGCCACGTGGCCCACCCCGGCCTTCTCCCGGTAGAAGTCCTCGTTCCTCTCCAGGAGAAGGAGGCTGCCCTGCTCCCATCCCGCCAGCCTGAAAGGCCCGGTGCCGTTGGGCTGGCGCCACCACTCCCCGCCTCCGTCCGCCTCCTGGCCGTCCACCACGAAGGAGACCGGCTGGGCCAGCTTCGAGAGGAAGTAGGCCTTCGGCCGGTCGATAGTGACCCGCAGCGTGCGGTCGTCCACCACCTCGATGCCGGACACCTCTTCGGCGCCGCCCGCCAGCCGGTCCACCGCCCCCACGATGTCGTTCAGGTAGGTCCCGGCGGTCTGGGAGCCCGTGGCGGGGTCACAGGCCCTCTCCCACGAGTACCTGAAGTCCGCGGCGGTGACCGGCCGCCCGTCGTGGAAGACGGCGTCCTCGCGGAGGTGGAAGGTGTAGATGGTGCCGGTGCCGTCCGTCTCCCAGCCCTCGGCGATGTCCGGGACGGGGTTCATGCCCGCGTCGAAGGTCACCAGCCCGCTGAATATCTGCATGATGTAGCTGACGGACCCCACCTCCCTGGCCAGGGCCGGGTCCAGGGTCGACGGGTCCGAGTCCGCCAGCACCAGCGTGTCCCGGTCGGGAACGGACAGGTTCGAGCTGCCGGTATCCGAGGTGCAGGTGTTGCCCAGGCACAGCAGGGCCAGCAGCACCAGCGCCAGAGAGAGGCAGCGGCGGCCGGCGGTCCCCAGTCTCCCCATGGCTAGACGCTGCCCGCCGCCAGATAGGACTTCCACTGCGCGTCCAGGCCAGCCGGGGTCAACCCGTACACCGCCTGCAGGGCTTCCTCGTACCCGCTGCCGCCCTGGATCGCGGAGAGGTACGCCACCATCCTCTCCTGGCCGCCGTGCCGCTCCAGGAGGTAGTCGACCAGGCTGTAGCTCTCGGCATAGGCCAGGTAGGCCGCTTCGGTGGCCGCCGGGAAGGAGCTGGACAGGCTCTGGACGGAGTCCAGGCGGTCCTGTCTGACCGCGGAGCTGAGCACGGTGGCGAAGCTTGAAGCCAGCGGGCCCTCGGCATACATGGCGAGCCCCTCGTCCAGCCACGTGGGCAGGGCGACACCGTAGCCATTCATGGTCACCTGGTGCACCACCAGGTGGGCCATCTCGTGCGCCATGGCGCCCAACCCCCACTCCAGATCGCCGGACGAGATGCCCAGCGCCACAATCGAGTACTCGGTGAACGCCACCCCCCCGGTCCACTCGTCGGGGTAGATGAGGGAGCCCTGCAGCTCTCCAGTGCTGCCGTAGATGTACACCTCGATGGCCCGCTCCGGCGCCGCCCCGATGTCCTGCGCCAGCAGCTCCAGGGCCTCCTCCCCCGCATCCACCAGCTGCCCGGCGAAGCCGTCGTCGCCCTTGTACCAGTACAGGGTGAAACCACTGCCGTCCAGCTTCCGCCATTCGTGGCGCCCGTCATCGAAGCTGGCCGTCCGGGCCGGGGTGTCCGCCCGATGGCCGGCGGAGTCCTCTATCGACCACCAGTAGGTGAGGTCGGCCCCCGGCGGAAGGCCCCCGGTCTGCTCCATGTCCCAGGTCCACGCGGCTGTCGTCTTCACCCCCGGCGTGAAATCGGGAAAGACGACGCTGGTGACCGGGAAGATGCCCATCCGGTCCATACGGTACTGAAGTGATATGCCCGTTACCTCGGCGCCGCCTTCGACCTGGACCCGGAACTCCATGGACTCCGGAAAGTCCACCTCGGGCGTGCCCAGGGTGACGGTGAACCCGCCCGTCTGGATGGTCTCGCCCTCCACCGCCCCCGTCCCATCCCCGCCCCCATCGTCATTCGGGAGGCAGGAGAGCGGCAGGCCCAGAACCGCCAGCAGCGCCACCACCATCAGGACCAGGAGCGCCTTCCTCACCTGCCCACGGCCTCCCGCACCGCGGCCATCGGTCCCTCTTCGGCGTCACGCTCGGCATCGAACCAGCGGATCCGCGGGTCATTGGGCCGGAACCAGGCGTACTGGTGACGGGCAAAGCGGTGGGTCTCGAACTTCATCCGGTGCACCGCCGTGGCCAGGCCCATCTTGCCGCCCAGGACCTCGTAGATCTCCTTGTAGCCCACGCTGGACATCGCCGGCAGCCCCGGGCCGTAGCCCTTCTTGAGCAGCGCCCTGACCTCCTGCACCAGCCCCTGCTCCATCATCCGGTCTACACGCTGGTCGATCATGTGGTAGAGCCGGCGTCTCTCCGCGGTCAGTCCCACGACCAGGGTCTGGAACGGGGGCGCCTTCTTGAGTCTCCTCTCCGCCCCGGCCCGGCCGGTGGTGTAGCGTATCTCCAGGGCCCGAATTACCCGCCGCAGGTTGCGGGGATCGATGGAGGCGGCCGCCTCCGGGTCCACCCTCTCCAGCTCCCGGTAGAGGGACCTGGCCCCCTCCGCAGCAGCCTGGGCCTCCAGCCGGCTCCTCAGGCCAGGGTCCGGCTCAATGCGCGGGATCTCCCAGCCCTCCACCATCGACCACACGTAGAGACCGCTTCCGCCCGCCAGGATGGGCAGCTTGCCCTGGTGAAAGACGCGGTTGATGGCATCCGCCGCCAGGTTCTGGTACAGCGCCACGCTGAAGTCGGCATCGGGGTCGACCACGTCGATCAGGTGATGCGGCACGGCGGACCGCTCCTCGGCCGTCGGCTTGGCCGTGCCGATGTCCATGTAGCGGTACACCTGCCGGCTGTCCGCACTGATGACCTCTCCGTTGAAGGTCCGGGCCAGAAGGGCCGCCAGGCGGCTCTTGCCCACGG
This sequence comes from uncultured Chloroflexota bacterium, assembly GCA_937860285.1. Classification (GTDB taxonomy): domain Bacteria; phylum Chloroflexota; class Dehalococcoidia; order UBA2247; family RBG-13-53-26; genus JAFGCL01. Next base: position 5,532 of record CALMBS010000157.1, on the reverse strand, counting down.
CCGTAGGGCCGACGACAGCTACTACAGTCTTCATCAACGCTTGGTCTTGGCGGTCTGCTCCACGATGCTGACGAACTCGGGGGCCTTGAGGCTGGCCCCACCCACCAGGCCGCCGTCTATCTCCGGCTGTGAGATGAACTCCACGATGTTGGCCCCGGTCACGCTGCCCCCGTACTGGATCCGCAGCCCTTCCGCCACCTGCCCTCCGTAGAGGTCCCGCACCGTCCGCCGGATCAGGCCGACGGTGGCGTTGGCCTGCTGGCCCGTGGCCGCCCTGCCCGTGCCGATGGCCCAGATGGGCTCGTAGGCTATCACCAGCCCGCCGGGCTGCTCGATCCCGGCCAGACCCTTCTTCACCTGCCTGGTGACCACCTCCTCCGTCTTGCCAGCCTCGTTCTCGGCCAGGGTCTCGCCCACGCACATGATGGGCAACAGCTGGTGCTTGAGGGCCGCCTTCACCTTCCGGTTCACGGTCTCGTCGGTCTCCCCGAAGTACTGCCGCCTCTCGGAGTGGCCCACGATGACGTACCGGCACAGCCCGGCCAGCATGGCCGGGGACACCTCGCCGGTGTAGGCCCCCTTCTCCTCGAAATGCAGGTTCTGGGCCCCCAGCTTCACCGACGAGTGCTCCAGCACCGGCTTGACCTCCGCCAGGGAGACAAAGGGCGGGCAGACTACCTTCTCCACCCCCTCGATGTCCTCCAGGCCGCCCAGCATGTCCCGCACCAGCGCCACCGCCTCCTCGACCGTGGTGTTCATCTTCCAGTTTCCGGCAATAATCGGTAAGCGCATCATTCTCCTCTCGTCAGGCACCGTATTTGCCCAGTTTCTGCGCGTGGGCCAGGGCCAGCGGCATGATGTCCAGGGCCGGGAAACGCCCCAGCCCGCCCCTGGCGCAGGCCCGCTCCGAGAACTCGGTGGCCTCATCGGGCCGGCACAGCGGCGAGCTCAGCAGGAAGGGGACCGGGTGCCAGCTGTGGGCCTTCATCACCGCCGGCGTCGAGTGGTCCCCGGTGACCACGATGACATCCGGGTGGAGCGCGGTGATCCGGGGCATCAGCCCGTCCACCTCTTCTATGGCCTTCACCTTCCGGGCGAAATCGCCGTCCTCCCCGGCCGAGTCCGTCTTCTTCACGTGCAGGAACAGGAAGTCGTGCCCCGGATACAGCTTCTCCAGCGAGGCGAACTCCTCCGCCAGCTCCCGCCCGCAGGACACCACCTTCATCCCCACCAGGCGCGCCAGGCCCCGGTACATCGGATAGGCCGCGATGGCCACCGGGTCCAGCTTGAACAGCTCACCCATGGAGGGCAGGAGCGGCCGCTGCGAGAAACCCCGCAGCACCACCATGTTGGCGGGATGGTGCCCGGCCAGCACCGCCCCGGCCCTGCCCACCCACTCGTTGACGGCGGCCGCCGTGGGCCCTGCCGCCCCGGCCAGCGGCTCCACCTTCTTCGGCGCCACCCCCAGCTTCTGCGGGTCCGAATCCCCCAGCTCCGCGCTGAGGCCGGCCCCCCGCAGCACCAGCAGGAACCGGTGGCCTTCGACCGCCGCCACCAGGGCCTTCACCCCCGGCAGGGTGATCCGGCCCAGCTCCTGGCAGAGCTGCACGCAGACCTCCGTGGATATCCTCCCCGCCCGCCGGTCGGTGATCAGGCCGTTCTCGTCCACGCTGCAGAAATTGCCCCGCGCCGCCACGTCCCCCGGCTCCAGCGGGAAGTCGATGCCCAGGGCCTCCAGGACCCCCCGCCCGATAACGAATGCAAACGGGTCATAACCGAAGAGGCCCAGGTGGCCCGGGCCGCTGCCCGGCGTCAGGCCCGGCCCCAGCGGGTCGGAGAGCCCGCAGATGCCCTCCCGGGCCATCCGGTCCAGGTTAGGGGTCCGGGCCGTCTCCAGCTCCGTCTGCCCCGTGTCGGGGTGAGGCAGCCCGCCCAGGCCGTCCATGACCACCATGACGATCCGGCCCGGGGAGGTCATGGCCAGCTGGCTGATGTGTGACATCCTGTCCATGGGTTACCTGTCCTGCAGCGCCGCAACGCCCGGCAGGGTCTTGCCCTCCAGGAACTCCAGTGACGCCCCTCCACCGGTCGAGACGTGGGTCATCCTGCCCGCCAGCCCCTGCTGCTCCACCGCGGCCGCCGTGTCGCCGCCCCCGATGATGGTGGTGGCCGCGAGCTTCGCCAGCAGGGCCGCCATGGCCTGCGTCCCCCTGGCAAAGGCGGGGAACTCGAAGACCCCCATGGGGCCGTTCCACACCACGGTCTTCGCCCGACCGATCTCCTGGCTGAAGCGCTTCACCGTCTCCGGGCCGATGTCCAGCAGCATCCAACCCTGCGGCACCTGGTCCACGCTCACCGTCCGGTGGGGCGAGTCCGCCTCGAACTTCTCGGCGGCCTCCGCGTCGGACGGCAGCAGCAGGCTAACGCCCTTCTCCCCGGCCCTGGCCGCCAGGCCCCGGGCGAAGTCCAGCTGCTCGTTCTCCACCTTCGAGGCGCCCACATCGTGCCCCAGGGCCTTGAGGAAGGTGTTGGCCATGCCGCCGCCGATGACCAGGGCGTCCACCCGCGGCAATATGTTGTCCAGCATGGTGATCTTGTCGCTCACCTTGGCCCCGCCCACGATCATGGCGAAGGGGCGCGCCGGGCTGGCCAGGGCCCTGCCGAGGTACTCCAGCTCCTTCTCCATCAGGAACCCCGCCACCCCCGGCAGGTACGCGGTGACGCCCGCCGTGGAAGCGTGGGCCCGGTGCGCCGTCCCGAAGGCGTCGTTGACATACACCTCCGCCAGGGAAGCCAGCGATCTGGCGAAGGCCGGGGCGTTCTTCTCCTCCTCCTCGTGGAAACGGAGGTTCTCCAGGAGGAGGACCTCACCGTCGCGCAGGGCCGCCGCCGCCGCCGCCGCCGCCGGCCCGACACAGTCGTCCGCCGTCTGCACCGGCCGGCCCAGGACCTTCGCCAGGCGGGCGGCCACCGGCTTCAGGGTGAGCGCGGGGGTCACCCCCTTGGGGCGGCCCAGGTGTGAGCAGAGTATGACGCGGGCCTTGTGCTCGATGAGGTACCTGATGGTCGGCAGCGCCGCCTCGATGCGCGTGTCATCGGTGATCTCGTTCGTCTTCTTGTCCAGGGGGACGTTGAAATCCACCCTCACCAGCACCTTCCGGCCGCTGACATCTATGTCCCTGACTGTCTTCTTGTTCAATCCGCTACCCCCTTTTGCCCCTCCGGACAGCGTGGCTGCCCGCTGCTCCGGATGGATGGCCAGGCCGGGGCATCCGGCCGGTGATGGGATTATAGTGCATGGCCGGGTGGAAGCTCAATCCCCGGCGGCCATTGGCCGGCACCGGGGCCGGCCAGGACTGCCGTCGCCCCTGGACTGGTCCCGCTCCTTGGCCTAGAATCTAACCAGAACCGGAGTGCAGCCTTGGTCACCGACTTCTCCGCCGAGCGCCACCGCCTCATCGAGTTCCTGCGGCGCGAAATCAGGGACCAGCGGGTCCTGGCCGCCATGGGACGCGTGCCCCGGGAGCTGTTTGTGGGCAGCAGCCAGTGGCCCTCGGCGTACGATGACCGCCCCCTCCCCATCGGCCATGGCCAGACCATCTCACAACCGCTCATGGTGGCCATCATGACCGAGGCGCTGGACCTTGAAGGCCCGGAGAAGGTCCTGGAGGTGGGCACCGGCAGCGGCTACCAGGCCGCCATACTGGCCGAGCTGGCGCGGCGGGTGATCACGGTGGAGCGGATCGCCGACCTGGTCCGGAAGGCCGAGGAAGCCCTGGGGAGGCTGGGGTACACCAACATAGAGGTGCACCCGGCCGGGGCCACCCTCGGCTGGCCCGCCGAGGCCCCCTACGACGCCATTCTGGTCAGCGCCGGCGCCCCCCGGGTGCCGCAGGTTCTCGTGGACCAGCTGGCCGTGGGCGGCCGGCTGGTCATTCCCGTCGGCTCGCGCTACGAGCAGAACCTGGTCCGGGTGGTCAAAAGGGAACGCGACACGATGATGGAGGACCTGGGGCCCTGCCGCTGGGTGCCCCTCATCGGGGAAGGCGCCTGGAGCGAGCAGGACGCATAGCAGAGGGCTTTTGTAGTACACTATCCGGACAACCATGGCCGAATCAGGCAACAAGGTCATCGCGGTCACCAACCTGGCCAAGTCCTACGGCGACATCAAGGCCGTGGACGGGATCAGCTTCGAGGTCAGCCAGGGAGAAGTGTTCGGCATGCTGGGCCCCAACGGTGCCGGGAAGACCACCACCGTGGAGATTGTAGAGGGCCTGCGCCCGGCCGACGGCGGAACAGCGACCGTGCTGGGGCTGGACGTCTCCAAGGACACCAGGGCCGTGAAGGAGCGCATCGGCGTCCAGCCGCAGAGCCCGGCCCTCTTCCCCAGCCTCACCGTGCGTGAGACGATCGGCTTCTTCGCCAGCCTCTACCGCAAGCCCCTCCCTGCGTCGCGGGTAGTCGAGATGGCGGCCCTCCAGGCCAGCCACAAAGTGCAGTTCAAGAACCTCTCCGGCGGGCAGCAGCAGCGCCTCTCGGTGGCCCTGGCCTTCGTCAACGACCCGGACATCATCTTCCTCGACGAGCCCACCACCGGCCTGGACCCCCAGGCCCGGCGCACCATGTGGGACGTGATCGAGACCTTCCGCCACACCGGGAAGACGGTGGTGCTGACCACGCACTACATGGAGGAGGCGCAGCGGCTCTGCGACCGCATCGCCATCATGGACTACGGCAAGATCATCGCCATGGACACGCCGCAGAGGCTGATAGAGGCCCACACCAGGGAGAGCGCCATCCAGTTCAAGATGAAGGACTACCCCGGCGACGAGGTCATCACCGGGCTCACCGGCGTCTGCAAGATGCACCGGGACGGGGACGAGATCATCGTCTACACTAACAACATCCCGTCCACCATTGCCGCGCTGCTGGGCATGGCCTCGCAGCGGTCGGCTGAGATCTCGGAGCTGTCCGTGCGCCAGCCCACCCTGGAGGACGTCTTCCTGAAGCTGACCGGAAAGAGGATACGGGATTGAAGGCCTTCCGCGCCGTCTTCGTCTCCTACTACCTGCAGTTCGTCAGAGACCGCGGGGCCCTGTTCTTCACCTTCATCTTCCCCATCATGTTTATCCTGCTCTTCGGCTGGGCCTTCCGCAACGTGGGAGCGCAGAGCTTCGACGTCGGGGTAGTGGACGAGGGCTCCCCGCAGGGCACTGCCATGATCACGCAGGCCCTGGACAGCGTGGTCCTGGAGGCCGGCGACGAGGTGTTCAAGGTGCAGTCCGGCCCCCTGGACGAGCTCACGGCATCGCTGGAAGACGGCGACCTGGACGCGGTCATCGTCATCCCGGCCGCCATGGACGCCTCCCTAGCGCAGAAGCAGCCGGCGGCCATCCGGGTCTACTATGACCCCAGCCGCACCTCCAACCAGCAGATACTGGTCCCCATCCTGAGCCAGGTGGTCAACGGCCTGAACCAGTATATCCAGGGGACCTTCCCACTGATCTCGCTGGAAGAAGAGAGCGTCCAGTC
>CALMBS010000156.1 GCA_937860285.1 uncultured Chloroflexota bacterium | reverse complement strand
TGATGGGTGAGACCGGCATCCCCATGGTCAACTGCGTCAACGCCTGCGCCTCCGGGCAGGCCATCCTGCGAGAGGCCGTCCTGGCCGTCGCCTCGGGACATGCCGACACGGCCATCGCCATCGCCGCCGACAAGTCCGCCGGCGGGTTCTTCCGGCCGCAGCTCCGCGACGCGGCCCCGGCCAAGTTCGACAAGGGCGGCTTCAACGACACCGACTACATCCGCTTCTGCATGACCGGCGAGACCAACCCGGCCTACTGGGCCATGGAGCTCCAGCGCCGCATGTACGATGTCGGCACTACTGATGAAACGCTGGCGTATGCCAAGCACATCACCTCAGTCGGCGCGGTGCACAACCCCTACGCCCGCTACCAGAAGGTCTTCACCATGGACGAGATCAAGGCCTCCAAGTACGTGGCCGAGCCCCTGCGCCTGTTCGAGATCTGCGCCACCTCCGACGGCGCCGGCGCCGTGATCGTGACCACCATGGAGAACGCCCAGAAGTACACCAAGAAGCCCCTGCACGTCAAGGCCATCACCGTCGGCACGCCGACCTTCGGCGACCCGACTATCCGCCTGACCTTCTGTTCTTCCTTCCCGAAGAAGGGCGTGCCCGATCTGTCTGAGTCACGCAACGCCATCAAGGTACTGTACAAGAACTCGGGACTCCAGCCCGGCGACATCGACATCATCGAGCTGCCCGACAACTCCTCCTGGCACTACCTGGTGTACCTGGAGTGCATACTGGGGCTCCAGCCCGGCGAAGCGGACAAGATACTCATGTCCGGCAAGGTCCACCCCATCGACGGCGATCTCCCGGTCTGCTCCGGCGGCGGAGTGGCTGCCCAGGGCGAGGCCGTGGTAGCCCAGGGCCTCTCGCAGGTCTGCCAGCTCGTCCGCCAGATGCGCGGAGAGTGCGGCCAGGGCCAGGTCAAGAAGACCAAGCTCATCAACGGCCTGGCGCAGACCTATGGCTACGCCGGCAACAACGCGGCCTGCATTTTGACCAAGGCCTGGTAGCCGTACTAGAATTAGTCATCCTGAACTGGTCGCTCCCTGTCGCAGGAATCTACGAAAGGAGAACAGGACATCATGGACATCGCCGAAATGCAGAAGTTCGCCGGAGGCAAAGGAAAGCCTCAGACCTGGGTAATCGACAAGACCATGAACAAGCGCTTCTGCGAAGCCATTGGGGACAAGAATCCCAAGTGGGAGAAGGAAGTGCACCCGGCCCTGCTGACGTCAGCCCAGCTGATGGGCGAAGCCGCGCCCATGCCGCCGTTCGAGCTCCCGGGCATCGTAGATGCCGGCGGAGATTGGGAGTTCTTCAAGCCCATCCACATAGGGGACGCGCTTACCATAGTCAACGAGTTCACCGGGGTTGAAGACAAGTCCAATGAGAAGCGCAAGATGCGCCT
>CALMBS010000155.1 GCA_937860285.1 uncultured Chloroflexota bacterium | reverse complement strand
CCAACCTGTCGTGCGAGTGGGCAGCAGATGCGCAGCAGGGATGCAGCAAGAACGCCTGGCGGGACAGCTTCGGCCCGGGCTACTACTCCTTCGACTGGGGCTGGCACCACTGCATCGTGCTGGACCCCGCGGCGGTGAGCGCCGGGAGCGAGGTCTTCGAGATCGGCCCGCCGCAGCTTGCCTGGCTGAAGAGCGACTTGGGGCGGCGCCAGAAGGGCAGCCCGCTGCTGGTGTTCTGCCACGGTCCCAGTGCCAACTGGCAGAGCCAGGATGAAGTGCTGGGGCTGCTCAAGCAGTACCAGACGCGGATCTTCTCGGGGCACAGCCACGCCAACCTGCTGATGGACAGCCAGGGGATCCCGGAGCAGGTCACCGCCGCCTTCTCCGGCGAGTGGGGGCACGGCGACAATCCGGACGGCAGCCCGCCCGGCTATCGTATCGTCTCCGTGGACGGCAGCAGCGTCGACAGCTTCTACAGGCAGACCGGCGCCGCGCAGCAGATTGAGATCAGCCCCGCAGGGGCCTCGTGGCCCATCATCAGCGGTCAGGTGGATCTCGTAGCCAGGGTGTTCTCCGAGAACGGCACGGTCTCCGCGGCGACCTGGGCCGTGGACAACGGCACCGCGGCGAACATGGGGCTGACCGCCGGCGCCGTATGGAGCACGGCCAGAGTCACATGGGACACGTCGGGCCTCTCCGACTACCATACCATCACCGTGACGGCTGCCGATGGTGCCGGGAGCTTCCAGTCCCGGGATACGGTAAAGGTCAGCACCAGCGCGGTGCTGACCATAGAGGACCTGCAGAGCCACCTCCGGGTCTATCAGGGGCACTGCGTGACCATACAGGGCACCACTGACCAGGCCATGTTCTACCCTGACATCGGCGTGCCGGCCGGCTCGGGCGGGGCCCGGTTCGATGACGGGACCGGGAGGGCCCTGATCTACGCGGGGGAGTGCTACACGCCGGCGCTCCCCGAGGTCAACCTGGGAGACACCATCAGGGTCAAGGTCATCCCGATGAGGTTCACCTGGGCCTTCATCACCTCTTCGCTGGACCGCGAGGGGACCTTCGGCATGATGAAGATGCAGGACGGGATGCTGCCCGATGCCCAGAAGGAGGCCGTGGGCGGCCCCGGCGAGGCCAGGTGGTTCCTGAGGGTGGTGACCGCCGCGGACATCGCGGTGCTGTAGGTGCCGCCCGGCCCTATCCGGCCCGGCCCCAGTCTTGCCGTAACCGGTGGTAGTCGGCGAAACGCTTGAGGGCGCGGCAGGCGGCGCGTATCGAGGAGTAGGTGGTGATCCCTGCGGCCCTCATGTCATGGACCATGGCTTCGGCATCGGCCCCCATCCTGTCCGAACCGCGGATGGCCACCACCACCGGCTTTTCGGGCACGCGCCGCCCGAAGTCCGTGATGCAGGCCTTGAAGGCGGCCAGGGCCTCGGGGGTGGCCCTCCTGGGGAAGAAGGGGGTCATGTGCATGATGACCAGGTCCACTGACGGGTCGCCGGTCAGCGCTTCCAGTACCTGCCTCAGCAGCCCGGCCTTGTACGGAATGGCGGGGCTGTCTATGGGGTTCACCACGCTCTGGTTGACCAGCGACAGGAGCTCGAGCAGCGTGGCCCTGGTCTCCGGGCCCAGGGGCGGGACCTCGATGCCCTCCTGGGCGCAGATGTCGCCGTTGGCCACGTTGCTGCCCCCGCCCCCGACGATGACGGCCGCTCGCGCGAGCGCGAGCGGCTTCAGGCGCAGGAAGGTCATGGCGGTGTCGGCCATCTCCTCGATCGAGCCCACCGGCACCGCCCCGGTCTGCTTGAAGAAGGCGTCCCAGACCCGGGCGTTCCCCGCCAGTGACGAGGTGTGAGTGGCCGCTGCCCGGGCCCCCTGGGAGGTGAGGCCTCCCTTCCAGACGATTACAGGCTTGGATCGCCCGGTCTCGCGGACCAGCCTCCTCAGCCTGGGGCCGTCCCTGGTCCCCTCGATGTAGAGGCAGACGACCTGCGTCCGGGGATCATCGGCCAGGTACTCCAGGAAGTCGGTGGCATCCATGAAGAGGGCGTTGCCGTAGCTGACCACCTTGCTGAAACCGATGCCCAGCCTGGGGCCGTATCCCACGTAGTCCTGGGCATGGCCTCCGCTTTGAGAGAGAAAGGCCACCGGGCCGTCCAGGAGGGGTGCCTCCTGGTACATGTTCATGCGGGCCGCGGGCACGTGGTAGCCCAGGCAGTTCGGCCCGACGATACGCAGGCGGGCGTGGGAGGCGGCCTCCCTCAGGCGTTCCTCCGCTGCTCTGCCCTCCGGCTGGCCGGTCTCAGTGAAGCCCGCGCTGCAGACGTGCACGTTCACGGCGCCAGCGGCCAGGCAATCCTCGATCACCGGCGGCACAGCCTGGGCCGGTATGGTCACGATGACCAGGTCCGGCGGCTCGGGCAGGGCGCGGACGCTGGGGTAAGCCGGCAAACCCTCTATGGCTGTGGCCCGGGGGTTGACCGGGTACAGCCGCCCCTGGAATCCGGCGTCCCGCAGCAGTCGCAGTATCTTCAGTCCGGTGTACCCGGGTGGAGGATTGGCGTCATCCCTCGAGACCCCCACAATGGCCACAGCCTTCGGGTCGAAGGCCCGGTCCAGGTCCGCCTTCAAAGAAGGGTCGCAGATCAATGGTGGTCTCCGCGCTAGCCGAGCTCTGGCCCCATGATGGTGATGGCAATCACCGACCGCGGCGGAGCGTCGCCCAGGTTGTGCGTCAGGCCCAGGCGGGCATTCTTCAGCTGCCGTTCGGGCAGGGTGGCCCTCCCCTGGAACTGCGTTACCAGCTCATAGATCATCCGCAGGCCCGTGGCCCCGATGGGGTGCCCGAAGGATTTCAATCCGCCGCTGATGTTGATCGGCTGCGGGCCGTCATGCGCAAACCGCCCGGCGAAGACGTCTTCCTTCACGTTGCCCACCCGGCTGAAGCCGAGGTCCTCCATGATGACGGCCTCCGTGATCGAGAAGCAGTCGTGGACCTCTGCGAAGCTGATCTCTTCGCGGGGATTGGTCACCCCGGCCTCCTTGAAGGCCCGGCGGGCAGCCTGACGGTTCATCTCGATGTAGGTGGCGTCCCAGGGGCCGGCGCTCCACTCCTCCGGCT
>CALMBS010000154.1 GCA_937860285.1 uncultured Chloroflexota bacterium | reverse complement strand
CACCACGATCTCGCCGGAGGATGCCTTGGCCGACAGCAGACACCGCAGCGCCAGGTGGCGCATCTTCTTGGGCATCTTCTGCCGGTAGTCCCTCTGGTGCGGCCCGAAGGTGATGCCGCCGCCCTTGAGCAACGGTGACTTGATGCTGCCCTTGCGCGCCCGGCCCGTGTGTTTCTGCTTGTAAAGCTTCCTGGTGCTGCCGGCCACCTCCGCCCTGGTCTTGGAATCAGCCGTCCCCAGCCGGGCATTGGCCAACTGCCTCACCATCGCCTGGTGGACCACGGCGGTGTTAAGGGGCACCTCGAACACGGTGCCCTCGACGTCTATGTTGTCTACTACTTCACCCGCGAGATTACGAACCGCTAACTGCATATCTACTTCTTCTTGACCGATTTCCTGATCAGCACGATGCCGTCGTCGGCGCCCGGCACGGACCCCTTGAGCAGGACGATGTTCCGCCCCGCGTCGGCCCGGGCCACCTCCAGGTTGAGCGCCGTCACCCGGTCATGGCCCATGTGGCCAGCCATGCGGGTCCCTTTGAAGACCCTGGCCGGCGACGTGGTGCCGCCCACCGAGCCGGGCGCCCGGCCCCGATCCGACTGCCCGTGCGTCTTCGGCCCCCCCCGGAAGTGGTATCGCTTCATGCCGCCGGCGAAGCCCTTTCCCTTGGAGACGCCGATGACGTCCACCCGGTCACCCTTCTTGAAGACGCTGGCATCCAGGGACTGGCCCACCTTCAGCGACGTGGGACCGTCCACCCTGATCTCCATGAGGTGCCTCAACTGCTTCCCGCAGGCCTTGAGGTGGCCCTTCTCCGGCGAGTTGAGCTCCTTCGCCTCACCGTATCCCAGCTGGACCGCATGGTAGCCGTCCTTCTCCTGCGTCTTCACCTGCGTCACCACGCAGGGCCCGGCCGCCACGGCGGTCACCGCCTCCAAACGGCCGTTCTCATCAAACACCTGGGTCATCCCCAGCTTCCGACCTATGATACCCTCGGCTTCTTTCATGACTTGAACCCTACTATCCTATCCTTCACCTAGAGCTTGATCTCTACGTCGACCCCGGCCGGCAGGTTCAAACGGGTCAGCGCTTCAATGGTCTTGGTCGTGGGATCCAGAATGTCGATCAGGCGCCGGTGCGTCCGTATCTCGAACTGCTCCCGCGAGTCCTTGTCGATGAACGGAGACCGGATAACGCAGAACTTCTCGATGCGCGTCGGCAGGGGCACAGGGCCCGCCACCCGACCGCCGGTCTGCTCTGCGGTACCGGTGATCTGCGCCGCCGACTGGTCCAGTATCCGGTGGTCGAAGGATTTCAGCTTGATGCGGATCTTCTGCTTTGCCATGTCTTATATCACCCTACCTTTGGCTCTCAATGTGATCTGCTCCAGCAGGGAGGACGGCACCTCCTGGTAGTGATCGAACTCCATGGAATGGGTGGCCTTGCCCTGACTCAGCGAGCGGATGACCGTAGTGTAGCCAAAAGTCTCCCCCAGCGGAACATAGGCCAGGATCTCCCGGTAGTCCTCCGTGGACTTGATGTCCTCGATGCGCGCCCGTCTTCCATCTATGTCGCCCAGGATGTCCCCCAGGAACTGCTCCGGCACGAAGACCTCGAGCTTCATGATGGGCTCCAGGAGTGTCGGCTTGGCCCGGCGCACCGCCTCCTTGATGGCCAGCGATCCAGCCATCTTGAAGGCCATGTCGGACGAATCAACATCATGATAGCTGCCGTCAACGAGGGTAACCTTGATATCCACCAGGGGATAGCTGGCCAGCACCCCCCGGCGCAGCGCTTCCTCAATGCCCGCCTTCGCCGCCGGGATGTACTCCTTCGGAATCGCCGCCTGCTTGATCTTGTCCACGAAGACAAACCCGCTGCCCCGCTCGCCGGGCTCGACATCGATCACCACCACACCATACTGCCCGCGGCCGCCGAACTGCTTGACGAATCTCCCTTCGGCCCGGGCTTTATCCTTGATGGTTTCCTTGTAGGCCACCTGCGGCTTGCCCGTCTTCGTGTCCACCCGGAACTCCCGCCGCATGCGCTCGAGGATCACCTCCAGGTGCAGTTCCCCCATGCCCGAAATGATGGTCTGACCGGTCTCCTCGTCGTAGTGGGACTGGAAGGTAGGATCCTCTTCGGTCAGCTTCTGCAGGGCCTCCCCGATCCGGTCCTGATCGGCCTTCGCCTTCGGCTCCACGGCCACCGCAACCACCGGCTCCGGGAACGATATCGACTCCAAGATGATGGGGGCCGCCGGATCACACAGGGTGTCGCCGGTCAGCGTGCTCTTCAATCCCACCGCGGCCACGATGTCGCCGGCCGACGCGGAGCCTATCTCCTCCCGGTGGTTGGCGTGCATCCGCAGCAGCCGGCCGAGCCGCTCCTTCTCCCGCCTGGCCGAGTTCAGGAGGCGGGTCCCGCCTTCAGCCCTCCCGGAGTAGATCCGGAGGTAGACCAGGCGGCCGATGAAAGGATCGGCGACCACCTTGAAAGCCAGGGCTGAGAACGGAGCATCATTGGTCCCGGGCCGGCTGGCCGCCTCCCCTGTATCGGGCACCGTGCCATCCACCGGCGGAACATCCAGCGGCGACGGCAGGTAGCTGACGATGGCGTCCAGCAGCTGCTGGATCCCCTTGTTCTTCAGCGCTGTGCCGCAGAGAACGGGCACTACCCGGCCGGCCAGGGTCGCCCGGCGCAGGGCCGCCTTGATCATCTCCGCGCTGGCAGCGCCCCCTTCAAGATAGACATGCATCAGCTGGTCGTCTTCCTCCGCCAGCTTCTCCACCAGGAGCTCCCTCTGCTCCCGCACCCTCTGGGCATAAGCCTGAGGCACCGCCAGCTCCACCGGCGGCGCGTCCGCCCCCTCGGAGAACATGCACGCCTTCTCCTCGATCAGATCGATCATCCCTTCGAAGGCTTTCTCCTCACCCAGCGGCAGGTGAATGGGCAGCGCCTTGGCCCCCAGTATCCGGCGTATCATGTCCACCGTGCGGCCCAAGTTCGCGCCGATGCGGTCCATCTTGTTCACAAAACAGATCCGCGGCACGTGATACCTGTTGGCCTGCCGCCACACGGTCTCGGACTGCGGCTGCACCCCGGCCACGGCGTCGAAGACCACCACCCCTCCGTCCAGCACGCGAAGGCTCCGCTCCACCTCAGCGGTGAAATCCACGTGCCCCGGCGTGTCGATGATGTTGATGCGGTGCTCCAGCCAGTAGCAGGTGGTGGCGGCCGACGATATGGTGATCCCCCGCTCGCGCTCCTGGTCCATGAAGTCCATCACGGTGGTGCCATCATCCACGTCACCGATCTTGTAAGTACGGCCGGTGTAGTACAGCAGCCGCTCGGTGACCGTAGTCTTGCCGGCATCGATATGGGCGATGATCCCGATGTTTCTGACCCTATCCAGGCTGAAGCCCTCAGACATACCACCCACACCTTTGCTGCCAGTGGCGAACTCTGGGGATACCGCGGTTCCGGAACGTTGTCTCACAGCCAATGACTTCTTTAGAATCTGAAGTGCGCAAAAGCCCTGTTGGCTTCCGCCATCTTGTGGGTATCCTCGCGCTTCTTCGCGGCCGCGCCCTGGTTGCGAGAAGCGTCGACGATCTCTGACGCCAGCTTCTCCCCCATCGACTTGCCGCTTCGCGACCTGGCGGCGTCCAGGAGCCACCGTATGGCCAACGTGGTCCCGCGCTCGCCGCTGACCTCCATCGGCACCTGATACGTGGCGCCGGCCACCCGCCGCGCCTTCACCTGGAGCAATGGAGTCACGTTCTTCAGGGCCTGCTCCAGCACCTCAACCGGGGACTTCTTGGCCTGCTGGGAGGCCATCTCCAGGGCATCGTAGACAATGCCCTCAGCCGTGCGCTTCTTGCCGCCCTGCATCACCTTGTTGGTGATCTTGGACACCAGCACGCTGCCGTACTTGGTGTCCGGCTTGAGGACTCTCTTGGTTACTTTACCTTTTCTTCTTGGCATTCCTCAGTCTCCAACCCACAAAAAAGCCCGGGTGCTCCTTCGCCTTCCCCCGCTCTGGACAGTCCAGAAGCCCTAAGCCCCCGAGGACCCCGAGCCCTTGGCTTGCTTCGCTCCGTATCTGCTGCGGCCCTGCCGCCGGTCAGCCACCCCGGCAGCATCCAGGGTACCCCTGATGATGTGATAGCGTACCCCGGGCAGATCCTTCACCCTACCACCCCGGATCATCACCACGGAGTGCTCTTGCAGGT
>CALMBS010000153.1 GCA_937860285.1 uncultured Chloroflexota bacterium | reverse complement strand
GCCGGCCTTGAGGCAGGTGGCGGGTGCGTCCGCGGCTGGTGCAGCGACCTTCATCATCTCGCTCCGGCGCAGCATGGCCCGAACGCGCGCCATCAGCTCCCTCATGCCGAAGGGCTTGGTGACGTAGTCATCGGCGCCGACCTCCAGGCCCACCACCTTGTCCATCTCCTCGGTCCTGGCGGTAAGCATCAGGATGGGCACGGTGGTCTCCCGCCGCAGGGCGCGGCAGACCTCATAGCCGTCAAGGACGGGCAGCATAATATCCAGTATGACCAGGTCAGGCCGGCGGCTGCGGGCGGTTTCCAGACCGGAGGCGCCGTCGGCGGCGGTGAGCACTTCGTACCCCTCTTTGGCCAGGTTGTACTGCAGGACCTCCAGGAGGGTCCGGTCATCCTCCACTACCAGCACTCTGCTGCCGACCATGCCATCTCCTCGACCAGACTATAGCTCCTGTCAGCCCTCACGGCAATGCGTCCCCCGGGAGGGCATCCGCGGGCCCGCCGCCGCGGTGACCCGGGACCCGGGGGCCGGTCAGGGCAGCATCCGGTCCACTTCCGAGAAACGGGCGACGAAGTACTCCTCCACCTTCACCGCGCACAGCGCCGTGTCCGGCCATCCGATGAACTCCGCCAGGAGCGGGTGTCTGGCCAGGTACACTCCCGCCAGGCGCTTCCTCTCGGCGCCCTCGACCTCGCGGGCCGGGCCCAGCGCTGTGATGGCCACCGCATCCCTCAGGTCCGCCTCATCGTTGGACCGGCTGTCGATGACCAGCGCCACCCTCGGTTCGGCCGCCAGGTTGGAGAACTTCCGCGTCCGGCGGCTGGTGGCGAAGACCAGCTCCTTGAGGTCCTCCGTGGCGGCGAAGGCTACCAGCGAGCCATACGGCTGGCCCTGCCCCGCAGTGGCCAGGACGCAGAACCTCTGAGCGGCCATGACGCCGCCCGCCACGCGCCGCAGGTCTCCTGAATCGCTCATGCCACTCACACCTTCTACTCCCGGCACACCTTGTAGCTGTCATCGCCGGCCAGGATATCGGACTTGCAGGCCTGGTACCGCCGCTTTCCCTGCTCCCAGAGGGCCTTCTCCCTGTCCGTGGTCACTATCAGCGGCGGCACCTCGGCCGGACGCCCTGTCTCGTCCACCGCTACCATGATGAAGTAGGCAGTGAGGGCCCTGACCTTCGTCTCCCTGGCGATGTTCTCCGCCCAGACCTCCACCAGCACCTCCATGGACGATCGGCCGACGAAGGTCAGGCAGGAGTTGATGGTCACGAAATCATATACCCTGATGGGCTGGTAGAAGTTGATCCCTTCCACCCGGGCCGTCACCGAGTCGCGATGGCAGTGCTTGACCGCGGCCACACCGGCCGCGCCGTCCATGAGCTTCATGATCTCACCCCCATGGGCAAATCCGGCCCGGCCGGCCATGTCGGGCCAGATCATCTGCGCCAGTGTCACCGTTGAGTGCGCCACATCCCTGCCTTCCATGCTCCCTGCCCTCCTTTAAGTTATGTCAAATGGGCGGCTCCCAGACCGCCCGCTCCTCAGGCTCTCGCCGCCGGGTCCCTGAGAACCGGCGCAGGACGGCCGCCGCCGCGTGATAGCCGCACATGCCGTGCACCCCCGCGCCGGGCGGGGTGGATGATGAGCAAACGTATATGCCGTCCGCCGGCGTGGCATAGGGACTGCCGCGCAGGCTCGTCTGCAGAAGCCTCCGGAGTGTCTGCCGGCCGCCGGCGATGTCCCCGCCG
This sequence comes from uncultured Chloroflexota bacterium, assembly GCA_937860285.1. Classification (GTDB taxonomy): domain Bacteria; phylum Chloroflexota; class Dehalococcoidia; order UBA2247; family RBG-13-53-26; genus JAFGCL01. The sequence goes on along the minus strand of CALMBS010000153.1, from coordinate 6,234 downwards.
ACGCAGTTGGCATTGAGCCTCTCCAGCTCGGCGGGCGGCATCCTGTGTCTCTCGATGATGCGGTCGCGGAACCCCGGGGCGAAGCGCTCCACCTGGGCCTCGATGGCATCGGTCATGTCCACAGTGGAGCCATTGGGCACGTGGCAGTAGGCCCCGGCCACGTGCTTCCCTTCGGGCGCGCGTGTGGCATCGAAGAGGCTGGGCTGGGTGAGGAACACGAAGGGCTTCTCGGCATGCCTGCCGCCCCAGATGCCGGACTCCGCCCTGACGACATCCTGAAGCATGCCGCCCAGGTGCACGGTGGCCGCCCGGCGGCAGTCGGTGGACTTCCAGGGAATGGGCCCGTCCAGGGCCCATTCCACCTTGAAGGCCCCGGGGCCGTAGCGGTGCTTCCCCATCTTCCGCCGGTACGCCGCCGGCAGACCGTTGACCATCCGCAGCATCTGACCCGGAGTGACGTCGAGCAGGATGGCGCGGGCCTTCGGCAGCCCGTCCACCACATTGATCTCGGCGCCGGCAATGATCTCGCCCCCCAGGCTGCGAAGGTAGGACGCCAGGGAGTCGGCTATGCCTTGCGACCCGCCGCGGGCGATGGGCCAGCCGACGGCGTGTCCCGCGGCGCACATGACCAGCCCGATGGCGGCGCTGCCCAGCCTGTAGAGCGGCATGATGGAGTGAGCGCCCAGCCCGGCAAAGAGCGCCCTGGCGCGGGGCCCGCCGAACATGGCCTGTGCCAGGCCGGCGGCGGAGTAGATGGCCCGGAGGCCGAAGCCGGCAAACAGCACCGGGTGGGAGGGAAGGCCGAAGGGACGCAGCACATCCCCAGCCAGGTCATCGAAGTGGCTGGCCCGTGACTCGACCAGCCTGCGGTAGGCCCCGGCATCCTGTCCCAGGTTCTGCGCCGTGGCCTCCAGCGACCTCTCCAGCATAACCGCCGTCCCGTCGTCCAGGGGATGGGCCAGCGGGGCCGGGGAGTGGACCCACTCCAGGCCATGGTCGGCCAGGGGCAGGGTCCGCAGATAGGGAGAGCCGGCGGCCAGCGGGTGCACCGAGGAGAAGACGTCGTGGTGGAAGCCCGGCAGGGTGAGCTCCGCGGTGTAGAGCCCCCCGCCCACCGTCGCCCGGGACTCAAAGACGGCCACCGACAGCCCCTCCTGGGCCAGCTTTACCGCCGCCGCCAGGCCGTTCGGGCCCGAACCCACCACCACCGCGTCAAACGATCGTGAGTCCTCCATCCCCGGGGCTCACTTCTTGAAGATGCCGGCAATGCGCCTGGCCGGCCAAAGCAGTATGTACACCAGGGTCCATATCTGGGCGTCGTACCATATGTTGACCGCCTGGCCCCAATGCAGGTCCGGCGCGATGCACCGCTTCTTCATCGTCACCGGGGCGTTGACGCCGAGGTACCGGCCCAGCGACGCCAGCACGTGCTTCCAGATCTGCTCCTGGAACTTCGACCCGTGAAGGCGGAAGGCAGCCTCGAAGACCGGGTCATTGGCCCGGGCCAGTCCCTGGATCTGGCAGACCGTCTGGCCCGCCTCCTTGAACACCCGGAAGGTGACCCATCCGGACTCCGGGTGCCCCTGGGGCGTCATGAAGGTAAAAGAGACATCGTCGGCGTAGCTGGTCAGCACCCCCGTGTAGATGGGGATGCCCATGGTGGAGGACTTGATGAGCACCGTCTCGCCGGCCACGATGCCGGCCGGAGAAGGATAGAACTTGTTCTGCCGGGGCTGGAAGCCGACGAAGTTCTCCTTCATGATGGCGGCGATCTCGAAAGGCGTCTTCTTCGCGTCGGCGATGCGCAGCTCGTAGGTCTTCTCCCACATCTGGCCGAACCCCTTGACCGGGCCCACGGGACGGCGGCCGGCCACCGTCAGGCCGGTGACGGCGCCCGGCATCCTGGTCACGCGGAGCTTCTTCACCGGCTTGGACCAGTAGACGACGCTGCCCCGGTTGGTGCCCAGGGTCTCGTCCCGGGTGACCTCCGTGGTCCTGACCTCGCCGGGGGGCACCGAGCCGGCCGCCACCCCCATGGCGGACAGCGCCAGGTCCGGTTTGTCGAACACGGGCACCGCCTCCGATAGCTGGGTGAGCTCGAGGATCTCCCGGATGCCGGCATCCGGCGCTGCGGCGAAGAGCCTGACCCCCCGCCTCTTGGCCGTCGCCCACAGCTTCACCAGCGCGCTGGCCCCGCCACTGTCGATCCCCGGGACACGCGACAGATCGAAGAGAAGGGACCTGGCCCCACGGCCGGCGGCGTGCTCCATGGCCTCCACCAGGGCAGCCTCAGCCTCGGCGGTGACCGCGCCCTCCAGTGTGACGAGCGCGGCCGCCCCGCTGATCTGCTGAACACCGAGACGGAGACTGGTATGGCCCATGGTCGCGCCTCCCTTCCAGAGTAGACTCCCCTCTCTCAGCCGGTTCCGGTTCAGGGTCAGCGGCTTCGGCGCCCGTTGGGCGGTGGCACTCTGCTGCCGCGCCTGAGGGCAGCACGGGCCAACCGGGGCGCCCTGGTATCACTCAGAGTATATCACAGGGAGACGGGACCATGGACCGGCGCGGCCGGCAGCGGCGGGCCACGGGTTCGCCCGGGACCATGCCGGCGCGGGCTACTGGCTGCGCTCGCGGCGCAGGAGCAGCACCGAGAGTGCCAGGCAGGCTATCGAGAAGCCGGCCAGGGCGACCAGGTCCACCCACACCTTGTCCAGGCCCCAGCCGCGCAGCATCACCGCGCGTATGGCGCTCACGGCGTAGCTCGGGGGGATGGCATAGGACAGCGGCCTCATCCACACCGGTATGCCCTCGACCGGCCAGAAGATGTTGCCCAGCAGGAACACGGGCAGGGCCACTATGGGCAGGAACTGAATGGCCTGGGCCTCGCTCTTGGCCACGCTGGACAGCAGGATGCCCAGGCTGAGGCTGAATACCGACAGGACGGCCATGACCAGGAAGGCCAGGAGTATGCTGCCTACCGCCATGACCTTGAACAGTCCCACGATGATGGCCAGGATCATGATGGTCTGGACCACGGCGATAGCGCTGAAGGCCAGGGCGTAGCCCATCACCAACTCGGTCTCTTTGAGGGGAGTGGCCGAGAGCCTGGACAGGGACCCTGAGGTACGCTCGTTCACGAAGGTCAGGAGAGTGAGGACAAAGGTCAGAATGAAGATGATGAAGGCCATCAGCCCCGGCACCGAGAAGTCCCGGAAGCTGGCGTCCCTGGCGTAGACGGCCTGGCTCGAATCCACGGTGACGGGGGCCTCCACGCCCATGGACTCGGAGGTCTTCACCATGGCCTCGCTCACCTCTTTGAGGATGGTGTTGGCCACGCTCACGTTGCTCCGGTCCAGCTCCATCCGCACCGCCGCATCCGCCGACAGCATCGGGTCCAGTTGCTTCTGGTAGATGTTGCCGGTGAAGTGCTCCGGGAAGACGATCATCCCGTAGGCATCCCCGCGGCGCACCATGTCCTCGGCTTCCGCCTCGGTGGCCACCTCTCTCACGGTGAGCACATCTGTATCGAGGTTGGCCACGATGGCATCGGCGACGGAAACCGGCACCGTCGACGGGGGTATCTGGTACCCTTCGTCCTGGTTGACCACCGCCACCGTCACGCCGTTCACATCGGCGCTGAAGGCCACGCCAAACACCAGTATGGCGAACACCGGTGCGATGAACATCATCACCAGGCTTCGCCAGTCGTTCCTCAGGCCGCGGAATATCCGCTTGGTGACAGTCAGGGTCCGGCCGATGCTCATGCCTTCACCGCCCCCTGTCCCCGCGCAGCCGGAACACCGACAGGGCCAGGCACCCCACCGTGATGGCGGCCATGGCCACCAGCTCCACCCATATCTGGCCGATGCCCCATCCCCGCAGCATCACCGCCCGCATGGCATCCGCTGCGTACCTGGGCGGTATGGCATAGGAGAGCGGCCGTACCCATCCCGGCAGGCTCTCCAGCGGCCAGAAGCACCCTCCCAGAAGGAGGGAGGGCATGATCACCAGCGTCACGAACTGTATGGCCTGGGCATCGCGCTTCGCCAGGGTGGAGAGCAGCATGCCCAGGCTGAGGCTGAGCACGGCCATGAGCGCCACCACCAGGAAGGCCAGGAGGACACTGCCCGCTACCATTACCTTGAATACCAGCACGATGATGGCCAGCATCGCGCCGGCCTGCAGCACGGCGATGGTGCTGAACGCCAGCGCATAGCCCACCACGAGCTCGCTGTCCTCGAGCGGCGTCACCCGCAGCCTGGCCAGGTTGCCGGAGGTCCGCTCGCTGACAAAAGCGAGTATGGTCAGGATGAAGGTCAGGACGAAGACGTCGAAGACGGTGATTCCGGGGACGGTGAAGTCCCTCAGCCGAGCGTCCCCCGCGTAGATGGCGTGGCTGTTGTCCAGCGTGACCGCGGCCTGCACCCCCATCGAGCTCGAAGCTTTCACGGTGGCCTCGTTGACCACTTTCAGTATGCTGTTGGCCACCGTCACGTTGCTCTGGTCCAGCTCCAACCGGACCGTCGCCTCCAACGGCACCCCGGGATCCATCTGCCTGGAGTAGGCGTTCTGGGTCAGATGCTCGGGAAAGACGATCATCCCGTAGGCATCGCCGTTCTTCACCGTCTCCAGGGCCTCGGCCTCCGTGTTCACTCTCCTGATGATCACCACGTCCGTGTCCAGGTTGGCCACTATGGCGTCGGCCACGGAGACGGGCACCGAGGATGGCGGTATCCGATACCCTTCGTCCAGGTCCACCACCACCACCTCCACGCTGTTTATGTCCCCGCTGAAGGCCACGCCGAAGATGATAATGGAGGCGATCGGCGTCACAAACATCATCGCCAGGGCCCGCCGGTCGTTCAGCAGACCGCGAAAGATGCGCTTGGTGATGCTCAGGGTGCGGCCCAGGTTCACGCGTTCACCTGCCGCCTGGACAGCGCCAGGAAGGCTTCCTCGAGGTTGGCCGTCCCCGTCTGCGCGGTGATGCTCTCGGGCGTGCCCTCGGCGATGACCCTGCCCTGCCGGACCAGACCGATCTTGTCACAGTGCTGGGCCTCGTCCATGTAGTGGGTGGTCATTACAATAGTGACCCCGGCCCGCTTGAGGAGGTTGAAGTACTCCCAGAAGGAGGCCCGCAGCTCCGGGTCCACGCCCACGGTGGGCTCATCCAGGAAGAGGAGGGCCGGCTCGTGAATCATGCTGCAGGCCAGGGACACCCGGTGCTTCATGCCGCCGCTGAGGTTTCCCACTGGGGAGTCCTTCCATTTCTCCAGGGCCACGAACCGCAGCAGATCCTTCTCCCTTTCCGCGATCTTCTTCCCGGACAGGCCGTACAGCTCGCCGTACATGGCCAGGTTGTGGTGCACGGAGAGATCGAGGTAGAGCGCCGTCTCCTGGGGCATGTACCCGATCCGGGGCAGAATGCTCTTGTCAGGCACCCTCTTGCCGAAGATGTAGGCCTCGCCGCTGGTGGGCTTGATCAGCCCGCAGAGCACCTTTATGGAAGTGGTCTTGCCCGCTCCGTTGGGGCCCAGCAGGCCGTGGATGGCCCCCGTTTCTACGCTCAGGTCCAGACCGTTCAGGGCCACAAACTTCCCGAACCTCTTGGTCAGGGCCTTGGTCTCGATAACGAACCCATTGTGCATTCTACGCACCCCTCTTCTCTATTCCCTCCAGGATGATGTCGGCCATCTCGGCCGTCAGGTCGGGGAGCGGCATGCCCTTGGCCGGGCTGCGGTCCCCTTCCATCTCCTTCAGGATCAGGAAGCCCAGGACCATGCCGCCGATGGCCCGGGCCGTCACCCTCTGGTCCAACTGGCGGAACTCGCCGCTCGACACCCTCTCCCCCAGGAAATGCTCCATGGACTGCAGCAGGGACCCCAGGAACTGGCCCGAGAAGTGCTGCCCCAGATCGGGGTCCCGCAAGACCTCGGTCAGGATGAAGATGAAGCCCTTCAGGTCCCCGGCCGGCCAGTCGAGGCCGTTTCCCAGAATGGTGCGCACGGAGGTCCCCTTGTCCTCCCTGTCCGCGCGCGCGAAGGCCTGACTCAGACGCTCCGACTTGGCGTAGGTGTGAATCAGGGTCACCAGAAGGTCCCTCTTGCTCTGGTAATAGTGGTATATCGTCCCTACCGCCACCCCGGCCTCGGCCGCGATGTCCGGTATGGTGGTCTGGCCGTACCCCTTGCGGGAAAAGACGGCCAGCGCAGCGTCCAGGATCTGCCGGTGACGGTT
>CALMBS010000152.1 GCA_937860285.1 uncultured Chloroflexota bacterium | reverse complement strand
TGAGGAAGACCAGCAGTATCCCGGCGGCCACGCAGAACAGGCCGAAGAGCAGGAATATGCCGGTGAGGACGGCGCCGCTCATCTCGGCATCGTGCAGGGTCTCCTTCTTCACCGCATTGACCTCGAGATCAGTGTCCAGGAGCACCGGCTCCAGCTGCCGGGCGATCTCATCGCTGGACCCCGCCCCGTCCAGGGCGCTGCCGCTGTTGGAGATGTACACCCCGTTTATCTGGCCCGTCCGGCCGAAGAAATCCTGCGCCCGGCCAAGGGGGAGCAGGATGTAGTTCAGGGACCCGCAGGACGCACCCTCGACCACCCCGGCCAGCCGGACGTACTTGGGCTCCGAGCCAACGAAGAGCACCAGCTGGGCGCCGGCCTCGGCCAGCAGCTCATCGGCGGTGTCCTGGTCGATGTACACGTCACTGGGGCCAAGGTCCTCCAGCGATACCCGCCGGCCATCGATGGTGGTCAGGTGCGTGTAGCCGGCGTACTGGGGGCCCGGGGCAAACAGCCTGACGCTGGGCGCACTGAGCAGCTGGTAGGGATTGAAGAGCGGGACGTCCTCGTAGATCACCGGCAGCACCCCGTCCACGGGGGAGCTGGAGAGGGCAGAGGTGATCTCATCGAAACGGGCGTAGTCGAAATAGCCCGAGTCGGGGTCCGCCTTCCGGCTGGGCACGGTGACCACCTCGTCGGTGTTGCCCAGCGACTCCGCGGCCATGGACCTGATGGTGTACACCACGGTGTCGCCGGTCCCAAAGGCGGCAGTGATGATGATGGTGCTCAGCATCAGGCCAACGACGATCAGCACGGTCTGGGTCGGATGCCGGGGTATGTTTCTCACCCCCAGCTTGAAGATGATCCGGTACCGCAGGGCCAGGCTCACCACCACCGCGCCCGTGAGCACGAAAAGGACCACCATCGCCACGGCGATGGTGGTCAGCGAGACCCCGAACAGCTCATGCATGGCTACCGGCCATCCACGACCAGCCCGTCCCGCATCCGGACGATGCGGTCGGCCCTGCCGGCCACTTCGTCCGAATGGGTGACCAGGACGAAGGTCTGCCGGTTCTCCTTGTTCAACCTGCAGAGGAGGTCCATGATCTCCTCCGTCGTGTCGCTGTCCAGGTCGCCGGTGGGCTCGTCCGCCCAGATGATGGCCGGCTCGTTGACCAGGGCCCGGGCGATGGCCACCCGCTGGCGCTGCCCGCCGGAGAGCTCCGCCGGAAGCCGCCCCGCCACGCCGGGCAGCCCGACCATCTCCAGCACCTCCAGGGCCCTCCGGCGGCTCCGGGAAGACGAGATGCCGGACAGCAGCAGGGGCATCTCCACGTTCTCCACGTTGGAGAGGGCGGGGAGCAGGTTGTACAGCTGGAAGACGAAACCCATGCGGCGGGCCCGGTACTCGGTGCGCTGGTCATCCGTCATGCTCGGGAGCTGCGTCCCCTCTATCTCCACCTCCCCCTGGTCGAACCTGTCCAGCCCGGAGAGGCAGTTGAGCAGCGTGGTCTTTCCACAGCCGCTGGGTCCCATTACCCCCACCATCTCGCCCCGCTTCACCGCGAAGTCGACCCCCTTCAGGGCGTACACCCTGACCCCGTTCGCATTGTAGGTCTTGTGGATGCCCCTGGCGCTGATAATATTCGGTTCCTGTGCCATGTCCAGCCTCTGCCTCTCCCATCGGGCCGTCCCGCAGCCACTGCCACGGTCAATCCGCCGGCGGCGGGACCAGCCGCGGCGGCCGCTGCCGCCCGCACGGAGCAGCGCGCATCATAGTCCAGCCCAGTCCTGAGACTGTCAGGCCTAATCTACCAGTGTCGTCCCTCACGCAGGTTTCATTGGAGGCACCGGAGATCATAAACATGTCTCAAAAACCCGGATGGCGCGCGGTCACGGTCTCACTGCGCCTGTCCGCTAGCCTGGGGAGAGTGACGGATCGTGAGGCAGCCAGGGGACCCCGGCCCTGCAGCCCGGCGTCCCGCGGTACGTCCACCCCCCTTTGGCTGGATTATAGCGTAAACGGGGCCGGCCGCACCAACGGTATTGGCGCTTTCCCCGGTTACCGGGACGCCAGCGGCGCCCGGCACAACCAGGACAGAGCGATGTCCATGGCCTCATCGCTCAGGCGCAGCTTGTGCCCCGCCCCGGCCACCACGGCGATCTCCTTGGGCTCGCCGGCCTCCCGGAAGAGGCGCCAGGCCTGCTCCTCGTCGATGAGGTCATCCTCCTGGCCGTGGAGCATCAGCAGCTGGCGGGGAGCGATGCGGCCTATCCATCTGACCGGGGTCACCTCGGCGAAGCCCTGCGCCCACTCATCGACCGACCGGGGGAAGCCCTTGTCCCTGATCAGGCCGATCTCCCGGAAACGCTCCACCGAGAAGTCGGCCTTCTTCTCGACCACGATACGGTGGAACTCCGCCGGGCAGGCGCACAAGACCACCCGGGCCACCCGGGCATCGTGGGCCGCCACATAGGCTGAGGCGGCGGCTCCGCCGCTGAAACCCATCAGGCAGATGCGGGACCGGTCCACCCCGGGGAACGCGGACACGAAATCGATGGCCCCGGCCAGGTCGCGGGTCCACCCCGCCATGTCGAAGTCGCCGCCGCTGGACCCCGTGCCGCGGAAGCTCCAGATGAGGGTAGCGAAGCCGGCCCGGCTGAACCGCTCGGCGAGCCCGGGATAGCCCCTGTCGCCCGGCTCGGCCGGTTTCCCGGACGGGATGCCATGGCTGATGCAGAGGGCCGGCGCTGCGCCGGTGGCATCCGGCAGGTGCAGCTCGCCGGCGATGTCGATGCCGTCGACGGTCCACTTCACCGGCCTCGTTTCCACGACCTACTCCTCCGACCGGGCGCGCATCTGGACGGCGCGGGCCAGGCTGCCGCGCGTCACGACACCCACCACCGTCCCCTCCCTGACCACCGGGATGCCGTCCAGCCGGAACTGGTCCATCTTCGCCGCCAGGCCCAGGCCGTCGTCCTCCGGGGTCGCCGTCACCACGCTCCCGGCCGGCGTCATGACGGACCCGGCCGTGGTGACGCCCCAGCGGCTGTCCGGGACCCTCCGGATGTTCTCCACGTTGACCACCCCCTGGAACCTGCCATCGGTGGCGACCACGAAGCTGCGATACCGGTTGGGTTCGACGTAGTCGCGGACGATCTGGAGCAGGCTCATGCCCGGCGGCACGGTCATGAAGTCACTCGCCATGGCAGAGGCGGCCGTGATGCCCCGCATCGCTTCCCGCAACACCACCTGGCGATAGCTCGACGAAGCGATGCTGCTCAGATACAGTCCCATGAGGATGAACCAGAGACCATTGTAGGCGTCGAGGGGGCCGCTGCCTATGAAGAGGTAGGCGATGACGACGCCGGCCCCCGCCCCGGCGATGAGCCAGCCCAGGGCCTGCCCCACGACCGAGGCGATGCGGGTGGCCCGGCGGTAGTCCCCGGTGATGCGCCAGATGGCAGCCCGCAGCACCCGCCCGCCGTCCATGGGAAAACCGGGCAGGAGGTTGAAGCCGCCCAGCATGACGTTCAGCGAGGCCACCCAGAAGAGCAGGTCGCGGTAGGCGGAGACCTCCCCATCGTTGCCACCGGTGGCGAACCACGCCGCGCCGCAGGCCAGCCCGATCGCCAGGCTGCAGGCCGGACCGGCCAGCGCCATCAGCACCTCCGTCCCGGGACGCTCCGCCTCCCGGCTGATGCTGGCCACACCGCCCAGAACGAAGAGGGTGATGCTGCGCACCGGGATCCCGCTGCGCACCGCCACCACGCTGTGGGCCAGCTCGTGGGCCAGTATGCACAGGAACAGCGCGGCGCTGGCGCCCACCGCCAGCAGCGCGCTCAGCTCCTGGCTGTATTCTGCCGCCCGGAAATCCGTGTAGACCCAGTAGGAGACCACGCCGAATATGAGGAGCCACGAGTAGTGGATCCGGATATCGATGCCCAGGACCTTCACCAGGCGAATCGATCCACCCATCTTCTATCCTTCGATCAGCTTCCGCCTCAGGCTGGGTGCGAGGAAGGCCTGTCGATGAACGTCTTCCGCGTAGTACTTCGTGGCCACCGTGCACTGGCGCCGCGGCTCCCGCGGGTCATGGACCTTCGAGCCGATGGAGATGGTCCACCAGTTGCCTCCGTAGGTCGAAAGCGGCACGGTGCAGAGGTCAGCGATCTTGAAGAAGCGGGCCAGCTTCCGCTGCACTTCCCGGACGAAGTCGGCATGGAAATGGAGCGACTCCGTCTGCGCCACGAACATGCCATCATCCTTCAGCACCGAGCCCGCCGCCGCCAGGCACTCGTCGGTGAAGAGGTTGGCCGCGGGACCCACGGGGTCGGTCGAGTCCATGATGACCAGGTCGAACCTGTCGGAGGTGCCGGCCAGGAACTCCTCCCCTTTGGTCTCCAGAACATGGGCCCGGGGGTCGGCGAATCCGGTGGACAGGGTGGGCAGGAACTCCCTGGAGGCCTCTATCACCCCGCGGTCCAGCTCGACCATCTGCACCCGCTTCACCGACTGGTGCTTCAGCACCTCGCGCAGCGACCCTCCGTCGCCGCCGCCGATGATGAGAACATCGGCGGGGTCGGGGTGGGCGTGCAGGACCACCTGGGTCAGCATCTCGTGGTAGAAGTGCTCGTCCCGCTCGGTGAGCTGCACCACGCCATCCAGGACCAGCACCCGGCCGAAGTAGCGGCTCCGGAAGACGAGCAGGTGCTGATACCGGGTGCGGCGGGAGCAGATGATCTCCTCCACGTCGTAGACGTAGTGGATGGGGGCGAAGGGGTCTGTCTCTTGAAACTGAAGGTCGGTCATGGCTGCGTCTACTCCAGGAAGCGGATTTCGGGTATGGGGAACCCGTCGAACTCGGAGGCGTAGGCGGTGGTGTACGCGCCGGCCGAGGTGAAGTAGACCCGGTCACCCACCTCCAGGTCCGGCAGCTCGACCTCGTTCGAGATCACGTCGAAGCTGTCGCAGGTCGGCCCCGACAGCACCCACTGGCGGGTGGGGCCGCCCCGGGAAGGGATGATACGGTACTTGATGCCGCCCACGGCCTCCATGAGGCCGTTGAACACGCCGACATCCAGGTAAAGCCACTGCTCCGAGTCCCTGGCCGCCCTGGCCATCACGCTGGCGGCCAGGATGCCGGCCTCGGCCACCAGTCCTCTCCCGGGGGAAACGGAGATCTCGACATCCGGGGGGAAGAAGGCCGCCACCGACTGGTGGATGACCGCGGCGATCTCGGCCACCGACGGCACCGGCCGGAGATAGGTCGCCGGAAAGCCGCCCCCCACGTTGAGCTGGCGCAGGCGGACCCCGCGTTCCGCCGCCCGCTGCCACACTGACCAGCTCTTCTCAATGGCCTTGGCCCAGGTTCCGGCCAGGGTACACTGTGAGCCCACGTGGAAGAAGATGCCCTCGGGCACCAGCCCCCTCTGTCCCGCCCGCACCAGGAGCTCGACGGCCCGGTCCGCTTCCACACCGAACTTCTTGGTCAGCGGCCATTCGCTGCCGTCGTTGGGCACATTGAGGCGCACGCCCACCCTGGTCCCGGGTGCCAGCGCCACCAGCTTCTCGATCTCGGCATCGGAGTCAAAGGCCGTGAAATCGATGCCGCTGGAGCCGGCCAGCCGGACCAGCTCCGGCGCTTTCACCGGGTTGCCCACCGTGATCCGCGGCGGGGCGATGCCCATGTCCAGCAGCCGCCGCAGCTCACCCAGGGATGACACCTCGAAGTCACAGCCGAGCCCGTGGAGCAGGGTGATGATGGCGGGATGCGGGTTGGACTTCACCGCGTAGTAGACCCGCGCCCGGCCGAAGCAGGCGCGGAAACCCTCGTACCTGGCCTTTATGGAGGCCTTGTCCATGAGGAGGACCGGCGTCTTCTCGGTGGCGGGCCGCGCCCTGGCCGCCTGCAGCAGGCGGTCGATATCAGCAGTCAACCCGGTCTCCCTCTCCAATCCGCATGACCCCCAAAGTATTCATAATAACCTTATGGCGCGCCTTCTGGCAATCATAATGTCCGATATTCCGTGTCCGCAGATGGCGCGCCTTCTGGCAATCATAATGTCCGATATTCCGTGTCCGCAGATGGCGCGCCTTCTGGCAATCATAATGTCCGATATTCCGTGTCCGCAGATGGCGCGCCTTCTGGCAATCATAATGTCCGATATTCCGTGTCCGCAGATGGCGC
>CALMBS010000151.1 GCA_937860285.1 uncultured Chloroflexota bacterium | reverse complement strand
GCTCTCGCCTCCGGCGGAATCCTACCGACCCAGTCAAAGGAGCGAATGGCTGACAAGAAGGCTGAAGAGAGCGCCGAGCGCAAGAAAGAGTTCAGGACCACCGTCGGCGGCATCCCCATCAAGAGGGTCTACGGCCCGCCGGACGTTTCCGGCCTGGATACGGACAGGGACCTGGGGGCCCCGGGCAAGTACCCCTTCACCCGCAACATCCAGCCCACCGGCTACCGCGGCCGCCTCTGGACCATGCGCCAGTACGCCGGCTTCGCCACCGTAGAGGAGACCAACGAGCGCTTCAAGTACCTCTACAAAAACGGCCAGACCGGCTTCTCCGTGGCCTTTCACCTGCCCACCCAGGAAGGGTACGACTCGGACCACCCCCTGTCCGCCGGCGAGGTAGGCAAGTGCGGCGTGGCCATCGACTCGCTCCAGGACATGGAGAGGCTGTGGGAAGGCATACCGCTGGGCGAGGTCAGCACCTCCATGACCATCAACGCCACCGCCCCCATCGTGCTGGCCATGTACATCGCCGCCGCCGAGAAGCAGGGCGTGGACCGCAAGAAGCTGAACGGCACCGTCCAGAATGACATCCTCAAGGAGTACATCGCCCGCAACACCTACATCTTCGGGCCGGCCCCATCCATGCGCCTGGTGGCCGACATTATCGCCTTCTGCACCGAGTACCTGCCCCAGTGGAACTCCACCAGCGTCAGCGGCTACCACATGCGCGAGGCCGGCGCCACGGCCGTCCAGGAGGCGGCCTTCACCCTGGCCAATGGCATCGCCTACGTCCAGGCCATGATCGACCGGGGCATGGCGGTGGACTCCTTCGCCCCGCGCATCTCCTTTTTCTTCGCCGCCTACACCAACGTCCTGGAGGAGGTGGCCAAGTACCGGGCCCTGCGCCGCATCTGGGCCAGGATCATGAAGGACCGGTTCGGCGCCCGGAACCCGCGGTCCCTGATGCTGCGCTATCACGTCCAGACCGACGGCTTCACTCTGACGGCCCAGCAGCCGCTCAACAACGTGGTGCGGGTCACCCTGCAGGCCCTGGCCGCCGTGCTGGGCGGTTGCCAGTCGCTGCACACCAACTCCTTCGACGAGGCCCTGTCCCTGCCCAGCGAGCGGGCGGTGCAGGTGGCGCTGCGCACCCAGCAGATCATCGCCGAGGAGAGCGGCGTGGCCGACGTGGTCGACCCCCTGGGCGGGTCCTACTACGTGGAGTCGCTGACCGCCGAGATCGAGAAGCGGGTGCAGGAGTACCTGGACGAGATCGACCGCATGGGCGGGTCGCTGAAGGCCATCGAGAAGGGCTACATCCAGCAGGAGATCGCCAACTCGGCCTACGAGTACCAGAAAGCCGTCGACTCCGGGGAGCAGGTCATCGTCGGCGTCAACAAGTACACCACCCGGCAGCACCACGGGGCCGAGCTCCTGCATGTCGGCGCGGAGCTGGAAGCCAAGCAGATGGAACGGCTGAGGAAGCTCAGGGCGGAGCGCGACGCGGCCAGGGTGCAGCACGTGCTGGAGAAGGTCCGCGTGGTGGCCGGGAGCGACGACAACATCATGCCGGTGATGATCGAGGCGGTGCAGGCTTACGCCACCATCGGCGAGATCAGCGATGCCCTGCGCCAGGCCTTTGGGGAGTACCGCGAGCGCAACGTCGTTTAGGTGCGCGCGTGCGCGGCAAGGAGCAACCGTGAGCAGTAGGATACGAGTCTTGGTAGCCAAGCCCGGCCTCGACGGCCACGACCGCGGGGCCAAGGTGGTCGTCCGCGGACTGCGGGACGCGGGCATGGAGGTCATCTACCTGGGGCTGCGCATGTCCCCCGATCAGATCGCCGAGGCCGCCATCCAGGAGGACGTCAGCGTCGTCGGCCTGAGCTGCCTCTCGGGCGCGCACATGGCCCTCTTCCCCAGGACCATGGAGAAGCTGAGAGAGAAGGGCCTGGCGGACGTGCTGGTGGTGGCCGGCGGGATCATCCCCGAGAAGGACATACCCCAGCTCAAGGAGGCCGGCATTGCCGAGGTCTTCGGCCCGGGGACCTCTATCGAGACCATAGCCAAGTTCATCAGGACAAAGATCGGGGGAACAGCCAGATGATCCAGAAGGTCAACCACATCGGCATCGCCGTCAACAGCATCGAGCAGGCCGCCAAGCTGTACACCGAGGTGCTGGGGCTCAAGGTCACCGAGATC
>CALMBS010000150.1 GCA_937860285.1 uncultured Chloroflexota bacterium | reverse complement strand
TCCATGGCCAGGGACTTGGTGAACTGGGCCACGGCCGCCTTTGTGGCCCCGTAGAGGGACAGGTACTGGGCGCCGGTCTTGACCCCGGCGGTGGTGACGTTGACGATCCTCCCCTGCTTCAGGCTCATCATGTGGGGCAGGACCGCCCAGCAGCAGTTCAGGGTCCCCTTCAGCGTGGTGTTGATCTCCCCATCCCAGTCCGCCGGATTCATCTCGTGGAAGGCTTTGAGCGTGATCTCGGTGTAGGCGGCGTTGTTCACCAGGATATCTATGCGCCCGAACTCCTGCAGGGCCTTCTGCACCATCTCCTGGACATCATCCACGCGGCTGATGTCGGTCTTCACCGGGAGCCCCCTGCCGCCGCTTCTGTTGATGGCCTCGGCGTGGGCCCGCAGCCGGTCCAGGCTGCGCGCCGCCAGGACCACGCCGGCGCCTTCGCGCCCGAAGGCCAAGGCTATCGCCTGGCCAATACCGGTGCTGCTGCCGGTTACGATGGCCACTTTGTCCTTGAATCTCACCAGGGCACCTCCCCCCCCCAAAAAACTGCGGCCCAAGAATACACCCGGCGGCCGGCCTCGTGTCAACCGCCGAAGGTCGTGCCTCAGAGGTGGAATGGGGCGCAGCGCGGCCGGGTCACAGGAGCTTGAGCTCTCTGGCCCGGGCCACGGCCTGCGTCCGGTTGTGGACGTCCAGCTTGCGGTAGATGCTCAGAACGTGCGCCTTGACGGTGCCGGTGACCAGCACCAGCTCGTCGGCGATCTGCCGGTTCGATGCGCCCCCCGCCAGCAGCCGCAGCACCTCCAGCTCCCGGGGACTCAGGGGCTCGATGGCGGGGTTCACCCGGGGACTGCGGAGCGCGGCCCCCTTCTCTCGGCCGGCGGCGCCGCTGAAAGAGGCCAGGATGTCGGACACGTACTCCGGCCGTATCTGCCGCGCCAGGGCCAGCCGCAGCAGGTCGGCCACCGGCTCTCCGCCGTCCACGAACACCCGGATGTAGTCCTCGGGCTCGCCGAGCGAGAGCGCCCGGTGCATGGTGCCCAGCGCCTCTTCGATCTTGCCCTGGGCCCGCTGCGTGGTGGCCAGCATCACCAGGACCTCGATAACGCTGCCCATCCTGCCCTCGGCCTCCGCCTTCCGGCGCAGCCGCTCCAGCATGGGCGGCACGTCGTGGACGTCCCCCCGGGCGATCTTCAGGCGGGCCAGGGTGAGATACTCGAACTCCAGCGGGAACTCCAGGCCCTCGGCGGGGTCGCTCATCCGGGACTCGGCATTCGAGGCCCACTCCAGGGCCTCGCTGACATCGCCCCGCGCCAGCGCCAGGCGCGCCCGCCAGGCGGCGGTGATCCGGGACATCATGTCGCTGCGGGAGGCGGTGGCCACCCCCTCCAGCTCCTCCACGGCGTCCGTGAGAGCGGTGGTCTGGCCGATCAGCTCGGTGAGGGGCGCCAGCCCCGGCATGGCGATGACGGCGATGGTCAGCTGAACGCCTTGCCTCCCCAGCTCGACGGCCCGGTTCACGTAGTGGACCGCCTCTTCGATCTCGTTCCACTGATACAGGATCTGGGCCAGGCAGATATGGGCATAGCTGGTGGCCGGCAGAGGCTCACCGCCACCCCACTCCGTCCCCAGCCTTATGGCCCTGCGGCTGGCCTCGGCGGCCTGGTGCAGTCTCCCCTGCCGCACGGAGATGTCGGCCAGGTGCCCCATGGCCACCAGCGTGATGAAGTAGTTTCCGGTGGCCTGGCCGGTCACCCTGGCCTCCTCCAGGCACAGCGCCGCCTGGGACATGTCGGCCTTCATCCACAGGGCCAGCCCCAGCAGAAGCACCACCATGCAGCGCACCGTCGGCTGATCGTCGGGCAGTTGCTCGATGGCCTCCCGGCAGAGGCGGATCGCCTCGTCGATTTCCCCCCGGGCCAGGACCGGCGGGATGCGCAGAGAGGTCAGGTGATTGCGAATGCGGCGGTCTGACTCCGCGTCGGCGGGTGCCCCTCGCGCGGCGGACCGGGCCAGATGGGCCTCCACCGCCTCCACCAGGGGCTGCACCGCGGCCAGCTGTCCCCGGGCGGACCGGACGTTGGCCAGCCCGATGCAGAGCCAGGGACGGGAGAGTATGACGTCCGTGGGCAGCTTCTCCAGCCAGCCCTGGGGGCCCGATATCCGGCCCTGGGATATGAGGGGGACGGCCACCGACTCGATGTAGTCGGCGGCGCGCTGGTAGTCCCTGGCCGCCAGGGCATGCTGAATGGCCTCGGCGGTCAGCCCTTCGGACTGAAACCAGTCGCTGGCGCGCTGGTGCAGGATGCGCAGCAGCTCCGGCCGCGTCTTGCGCAGGCGATCGCGCAGCAGGTCCGAGAAGAGGTGGTGGTAGCGGAACCACTGGCGGCCCTCATCCAGGGGCACGATGAAGAGATTGGATGACTGGAGGTGATCCAGCATCTCCTGGGCCCGGCTCCCCCCGGTTACCGCGTTGCATAGCGGCGCGCTCAAGCGGTCCAGCACTGAGGTCCGCAGCAGGAAGTCCTGCGCGCCGGAGTCCTGGCGCCCCAGCACCTCCTCAACCAGGTAGTCCATGATGTGGCGGTGGGTCCCGGCGAACTCGGCGATGAATCCGGGGATGCTCTCGCACGACTGCATGGAGATGGCCGCCATCCGTATGCTGGCGATCCAGCCCTCGGTCAGCGACTCCAGTGCCTGAACGTTGTCGCTGGAGAGGCCGAGGTCCATGATGTCGTTGAAGAAGGCGGTCGCCTCCTCGATGGTGAAGCGCAGGTCGGCGGCCCGCAGCTCGCAGAGCTGCCCCCGGACCCTCAGTCGGGCCAGGGGCAGGGGAGGGTCGGCCCGGGTGGCCAGGACCACGTGCGCCTGAGGCGGCAGGTGGTCCACGAAGAAAGCCAGGGACTCGTGGACAGACCGCGAGGAAATCTCGTGGTAGTCATCCAGGACGACCACGAAGCCGCGGCCCGCCTCGCTGATGTCGTTCACCAGGGTGGTCAGCACCGCCCTGATGGAGGGGGCCTTGCCCGTCTCCAGCAGGGCCAGGGCGCTCCGCCCCAGCTGGGGCTGGACCGTCCGAATGGCAGTCACGAAGTAGGTCCAGAACCGCTCGGGATCGTTGTCCTCTTTGTCCAGGGAAAGCCAGGCCGCCGGGGGCGCCGTCATGCCGCCCTCCCGGCTCGCATCCGCGATCCACTCGCTTAGCAGAGTGGTCTTGCCGAAGCCGGCCGGCGCGCAGACGACGGTCAGCCGGCAGCGCAGCGCCGCCTCCAATCGTTGTCCGAGGCGGGGACGCTTGAGCCATCCCGGGGGAACGGGTGGCACGTGCAGCTTGGTGACCAGCAGTCGTTCGGGGGACGTACTTGCCTCCTAGAGCCAGGACAGCGCGATTCTACCATTGAATGCGCCGCCGGGCAAAGCGGCGAAGGCCGGCCCCGGCTGATAACGGTGGCCTCGCCGCCAAAGAGAGACAGGGCGCAGGAAGCGCCCTGTCTCACGGTAGACCGTTGACCGGTTGCAGGTCTGGAACCGGGCTAGAGCCAGCGGGTGACGCCGCGATAGCCGTTGTAGAACCGGCTGCCGGGAGCCGCGGGCCCAGTGATGTCGGCTATGATCTTCTCTATCGCTTCGGCGTCGACCCTGCTCACAGCCCTGACTCTGGCTTCGACGGCCCTCAGGTCCGGGACTATGTTAGTGTAGCACTTCACTTCGTCAGCTGTTGCGGTCACCACGTCGCACCTCCTGTTGAATTCTCTGGCCTTCTTCCACCGTTCTCATCATTACACCAGTGTGAGTCTCCACCAATCCCGTGGGCTACGGATATTCGACACCCCGGGCCCGTACACAGGCGTCCACTGCACCGTAGTGGCGCGAATGGTCACGCAAACAACCGGTCTGCTCACACCGCCGTGCGCTGAGGATACATGCCGGGGGGGCGCCCCCTTGCCAGGGAAGCCGAGGCTGGCGCATCCGGTCACCCGCGTGCTCGCAAACGCGCATCGACTGGTCGAGCGGTCCTCAATCAGACCCCAGTGCCAGTCATGGGAAAGGGGGCGTCTGCTCGGCATGGCCATTCCGCTCACCGTTGTGATCACCGTGACCGGATTTGCGGCCGTATCCGGCACAAGTCCGGTGCCGGATACGGGTGATGTTACGATGCCGTTATCCGGCCCGTTGGACCATGCGGTGGTCAGATACCATCCTGGAGACGTTGAACGGGCCAACGGGAGCAAGGGGGCAGCACATGACTGACGTCAAGAGAGTTGGCTTCCTGGGATTCGGCGACATCGGATTGCCCATGGCCAGAAGGGTCATCGGGAAGGGGTACCAGATGACCATCTGCGGGCACGTCCGCAGGACTCCCATCGAGGAGATGAAATCTCTGGGCGCTGTGGAGGTCAGGACGCCGAAGGAGGTCGCGGAGAGGTGCGAGGTCATCATCACCATGGTCCTGACCGAAGCCCAGACCCGCGAAGTGATCGCTGGCGCCAACGGTCTCCTGCAGGGAGCAGCCCCCGGGACCGGGATCGTCATGATGAGCACGCTGTCTCCCGGGTTCTGCCGCCAGATGGAAGAAGAGGCTGCCAGCAAGGGGGTCATCGTCATCGATGCGCCCGTTGCCGGTGGGGCAGTCGGGGCGGAGGCGGGCAAGCTGGGGATCTCCGTGGGAGGACCGAAGGAGGCGGTGGAGAGGTACCGCGCCGTCCTGGAGTCCATGGGCTCGATCCTCTATTGCGGCGGGGTGGGATCGGGGGAAGTGGTGAAGCTGGCCAACAACATGGTGGCTTTCACCAACATACTGGTGGCCCACGAAGCTATCTCCTGGGGCATCAAGAACGGGGCCGACGAAGACATGCTGGTGAAACTCATGAGGGTGGGATCAGCCGGCAGTTGGATGCTGCAGAACTGGGAAGGGGTAAGGAGGTCCTGGGAGGACGCCAACTCTCCCGCGTTTCGGATAGCGGTCAAGGACCTCAGCATCGCGTTGCGGATAGGCGAGGAGGTGAGGCACTCCTGCCCTTTCACGGCCCTGGCCTGTGAGTACTGGAAGGCCGGCGCACCCCGCATGCCTGAGGTGAAGTAAGACCGCTTCGGAACCAGTCAACGCTGGGCGAAGGAAAGGAAGGAATCCCATGGAAATGAAGTCTCCTCTGGAAGGTATCCGCATCCTGGACCTGACGATATGGCAGATGGGGCCGCAGGCCACGGTGATGCTGGCCGACATGGGGGCCGAGGTGATAAAGATCGAGGAGCCCAAGAGGGGAGACCCCAGCCGCGGCCTTCTCTACAAGCCCGCCTCGGAGACCCACGGCCTGGTGCCCTACTTCCAGGTGATGAGCCGGGGCAAGAGGTCGATGACCCTGAACCTCACCGAGGAGAAGGGGCGTGAGGTCTTTTACAGGCTGGTGGAGAAGGCCGACGTGGTGACCCAGAACTGGCGGGTGGGCGTCGCCGAGAAACTGAAGGTGGACTACCCCACCCTGTGCCGGTA
This sequence comes from uncultured Chloroflexota bacterium, assembly GCA_937860285.1. Classification (GTDB taxonomy): domain Bacteria; phylum Chloroflexota; class Dehalococcoidia; order UBA2247; family RBG-13-53-26; genus JAFGCL01. The sequence goes on along the minus strand of CALMBS010000150.1, from coordinate 15,124 downwards.
CAACCCCAACATCATCCTGGTCTCGGCCACCTCCTACGGTCTCAAGGGACCGGACGCTGCCATCGGGTCTACCGACATCTCGGGCGTCTCGCGGAGCGGACTGACCTGGTTCCACAGCCGCAGCATCCCCTGCGACACCGACGATATCTTCTACACCCTGGTCTGCGAGGGGGACGCTCTCGGCGCCATCATGACGGCCTACGCGGCCCTGCTGGGGGTGATCGCCAGGGAGCGCCATGGCGTGGGCCAGCACGTGGAGGTCTCGCAGCTGGCCAGTGTCATGTGGCTGCAAACCCTGCCCCTGGGGATATACCTCATCCAGCGCGACAACCTGCCGGCGTACAAGAGGAAGACCGGCACCAACTTCACCTGGCAGCACTACCGCTGCGGCGACAACAAATGGATCTGCCTGGCCAACCCGCAGCCCCAGATCACCTTCCCCAGACTGCTGCGGATACTGGGCCTGTCCGAGTTCGAGAAGGACCCGCGCTTCCCCAAGATAAGAGATGGGCTAGCCCATCTGGGTGGGGCCGATGTGGACTTCAGCCTGGACGACGTGAGGAGCATGATCGAGAAGGCCTTCCTGAAGAAGACAACCACGGAGTGGATGCCGCTGCTCCTGGCGGAGGACATCGACTGCTGCTATGTGAACGACTACGAGGGTCTGGAAAATGACCCCCAGGTAGTGGCCAACGAGTACATCACCGAGGTAATGCACCAGTCCGGCGTGCCTCTGAAGATGCTGGGGATTCCGGTGAAGCTGTCCAAGACCCCGGGCCGGATCAGGGGCGCCGCCCCGGAGTTCGGCCAGGATACCGAAGAGGTGCTGCTGGAGGCCGGCTACACCTGGGAACAGATTGGAGATATGCGGGCGGGTGGCATTCTGTAGGAAGGCCCGGGAGCCTCAGGGACGGAAGACGTCCAGGGGCACTCCTGCCCGCCCGAAAGGAGAACCATGGGGATAGCTTTCGGGGGCAAGACACTCAAAGATGCCGTCGCCAACGCGGAGACGCTTTTCAAGGAGACGGGGCACATCTATGGGCTGCGGACCCTGCCATTGGTCGAGGAGGACCCGGCCAAGTTCATGAAGTTCCAGATGAGGCTGGTGGCAGCCTGCGTTGCGGCCAGGAGCACGGCCAGATACATCACCGCCAATCCCATGGCCCTGCTCATGGAGGAGTTGCAGTTCATGCTGGCCGTCCCCGAAGGCGATCTCGCGGCATCATCATACGGCCTCATAGGGCACCTCCAGAGCGCCCCGTTCATCATCCGCGCCATGGCTTCCCTGGACTTCGAGGAGAACCCCGGCATCCGGCCCGGGGACATATTCTCCTGCAATGATACCAGGTACGGCGCCCCGCACAACGCCGACTGCTTCACCACCATCCCGGTCTTCTACGACGGCGAGCTGGTGGCCTGGACCATGGGCATGAGCCACATCTCCGACGTCGGGGCCATTCAGGCCGGCGGGCTGGGCACCATGTCGGTGGACGCCTTCACCGATGGCTTCATCTATCCCCCGACGAAGTCCGGAGAGGATTTCAGGCTGCACCGCTGGTGGGAGCTGCACTGGGAAAGGCGGACCCGCACCGGCATCTTCAACGTCATGGACGAAAAGATGCGGGCCACCGGGGCCATTATCCTGCACGACAAGGTGCTGGAGGTAGTCAAGGAGTTCGGCGCTGACTACTTCCGTCAAGGCCTGAAGGAGATGCTGGAGAGAGAGAGGCGGGTGATGGTGGGCCGGATCATCTCCCAGATGGTGCCGGGGAAGTACGGATACCAGGCGTACCAGGTCGTTCAATACAAGGGGATAATGAAGTCCCTGTTTCCGTTTGCGGACCGGGACTGGCTGCTGAGCTACCCCTGCGCGACCACCATCACCGGGGAAGGCACTTTTCACATGGACCTGGAGGGCGTCTGCAGCGAAGACACCTTCTACGCCAACTGCTACGAGCCGGCCCTGCGCATGGTCAGCTCGATAGGTTGCTGGCCCTCGTTCGCCTACTCCTCCACCTTGAACACCGCCCTGCAGTACGTGACCGACTGGAAGCTGCCGCCCGGCAGCATGTTCAACCCGCAGAATCCCCACGCTGCGACCCTGACGGGTCTCATGGAGGGTTCCGCCTATCTGTACATGTTCATGTGCGTCAGCGCCCTGGCCAAGTTCGCCCGCGGATACCTGGAAGAGGTGCTGCCCCAGGCCGCCAGCGGCCCCGGGCAGGCCATGCACGGGGTGTTTGCCGACGGGACGCCGTGGGCCGGCGGGGACTGGCCATACGTGTGTGCGGGCGGCGGCCCGCCGCAGCCATTCAGAGACGGAGCCCCGTGGACCTTCGGCGGGCCCAATCCGCAGTCCGACAGCGGTGAGATCGAGGTGAGCGAGTTCGTGCAACCGCCCATCCTGTACCTCGGCCGCAGCATAATACCGAACTACTGCGGTCATGGCAAGTACCGGAGCGGCGTCGGTGTGGGCGGCGTCCAGCTCATTCTCGAGCCAGGGCAGCGCCTGGTTATGAACTCATCCATAGCCAGTGGCGGGGGCATGGGGATGCCCAGCCACGGCCTGGCCGGCGGCTACCCCGAGCCTGGAGACGTGGTCATGTGGGTACATGACACAAACCTCAAGGAGATCGTGAGGGGTGGTGGGACCTATCCGCGGGACATAGTCGAGCTACTCCAATGGGTGAATGACGGAAGGCTGAAGGCAGGGAAGATCGACGTTTACAACCGCTTCACCCCCAGCGTCGAATGCGGAGACGGCGACATATTCGCCATTGGAGCGGGTGCGCAGCTGGGCTGGGGCGATGTGCTGGAAAGGGACCCGCTCCTGGTGGAGCAGGATGTGGACAGGGGATGGATCACCAAGGACGTCGCGCGCGGCCTGTACGGCGTGGTGCTTCAGGGCGGAAAGGTGAACCAGGCCGCCACCTCGCAGCTGCGCCAGACCATGAAGGTGCAGCGGAAGGCCGAATCCGTGGAGGCCAGGGATTGGTGGAAGGAGGAACGGCAGCTGATAGCCGGGAAGGAAATGCACACGGATGTCAGCAACATGTACGCCGATCTGCTGCGCTATCCCGGGTTTGCCGGCAGGTTCAAGTCCTTCTGGCAGCTGGACGAAGACTATGCGCTGCAGCAGATAAGGGGGTAGGGCATGCAGGACAATGCGGTGCCGAGAGAGACCGTCGCCAGCCTGGTAGACGGGACCATTACCTGGAAGAGGGCCAAGGAGCTGGTCAGGCTTCCGGTCAAGGATGCTGACCGGTTCTGGAAGTACCTCGATGTGCTGCAGTCCAGGGTCTTCTGGAAGGAGAAGATCCTGCTGCGCGTATCTGAGCACCTCTACATCGTCGCCAAGGGCCGCGAGAGGCTAATCAAATGCGACTGCGGCCACGAGTTCGGCGACTACCGGGTGAACTGGAAGCTTGGCTCGCGGGTACGCGTCCGCAGGACCCGGGAGGATATGAAGAAGGTCTTCCCGGTGGAAGTGGCCATGCCCGACGTCGAGAGGGCGGAGCTGCGGGAGTACTACTGCCCGGGCTGTCTCAGCCTTTTGTCCGTGGAGACAGCGCCCGTGGGCCAGTTGCCGGTGTTCGAGGTCCTGCCCGACCTCGATACCTTCTACCGTGACTGGCTGGGAAAACCACTGCCCGATGAGAGCCCGGACTGGTTCCAGGACAGGACCTGTGAACTGACGGGCCAGTGGGCCAGGGAGGACTAGCATGGCCACAAGCCGAAAGAGAAGGTGCATAATCGCCCTGGATGCCGGCGGCACGATGACCGACACCTTCCTGGTGGGTGAACACGGGGAATTCGTGCTGGGGAAGGCCCTCACGAACCACACCACCGAGGCCCTGAGCTACGGCAGCTCGGTGGAGGACGCGGCCAGCTACTGGGACATGACCGGCAGAGAGGTCCATGAGAAGGCGATCAGCAGTGTCTACACCGGCACCACGATGCTGAACATACTGCTGACTCAATCGGGCTCGAAGGTAGGGCTCCTCATCACCAGGGGGATGCGGGACCTGCCCTACGTGGAGAGGGGCCTGACCTGGCTGGGACTGACATACGAAGAGATACCACGGCAGATGCTTCACGAGCATACGCCGCCCCTGGTGCACCCCAAGCTCATAAGGGAGGTAACGGAGCGCACCTCGGTGGGAAGCTACTACATGGGGCACCACTATATGCCGGGTCAGGTTATCTTCCCGATGCGGGAAGATGACGGGGTCCGCGGAGTGAACGAGCTCCTCGACCAGGGGGTGGAGTACATCGGCATCCTCTTCCTGGGGTCCTATGTCAATCCGTCACACGAGCTGAGAGCGGCGAAGATAGCCCGCGACATCGTGGCCGGGAGGGGTCTGGAGACCCCGGTGGCCGCGTCCTGTGAGGTATGCCCGCTGGCCCGGGAGTCACAGAGGCTGAAGACCCTGCTGATTCAATGCTACGTCACCAAGGTTGGCAGCGAGCAGCTGTTCGAAGTCGAGCAGAGGGCCAAGGGATACGGTTACAGGTGGGACCTGCTGACTCTTCTGTCTTATGGGGCCGTGGCCAATATCCGCCATCCCAGGCTGGTGGAGGCCATTGTCTCCGGCCCCACCGGAGGGATGCTGGGGGGCCAGGCGGTGGCCAAGGCCCTCGGGAATGCCAACCTGGTCTGTGCGGACTTGGGCGGCACCAGCTGGGACGTTGGCCTGGTGATCGACAACATGCTGCCGGTGAACAAGGACCCCAATTTCGCCAACCACCGGCTCAGGATTCCCATGGTGGACATCAACTCCATCGGCGCCGGTACCGGCACGGCGATCCGCGTGGAGCCGAAGACGAAGCGCATTACCCTGGGCCCGGACAGCGCCGGGAGCCGGATCGGCACCTGCTACGACTACCCGGAGATCACGGTGGGCGACATCGATCTGGTGCTGGGCTACCTCAACCCGGACTACTTCCTGGGCGGCAAGGTCAAGGTAAGCAGGGAGAGGGCCCTGGAAGCCCTGACCGAGAGGCTGGCCAGGCCCATGGGCCAGGATGTGTTTGAAGCATCGGAGAAGGTGCTGGACCTCCTCCACTCCGACATGACGGACTGCATCAACTCCATACTCAGCTCCCGCGGGTTGAACCCGCTGGAGTTCAACCTCATAGTCTACGGCGGCAGCGGCCCCATGCACATGTGGGGAGTGGACCGGCGGGTCAAGTTCGGCGGTATCCTCACCGTTCCCTGGGCGGCGGCCTTCTCGGCCTTCGGCGTGGCTTCGGCCGACTACTTCCACCGCTATGACAAGGCTGTCACCTGCCTCATTGCGCCCGGCATGCCGGACGAGCACAAGGTTTTCATGGGGATGGGACTGAACCAGGCCTGGGAGGAGCTGGAGAACCGCGCCTACCAGGAAATGGAGGCAGAGGGGATCCCCAGGGACCGGGTCAGCTTCAGGTATGGCGTCGCGGCCTCCTACATCGGTCAGCTGCACACCTGGGAATCAGCCATTCCGTCAGGCAGGGTGAACACGGCGGCAGACGTCGACAACATCGTGGCCGCGTTCGAGAAGACCTACGCCACCATTTACCCGGCCGCGGCCCGGTTCCCCAACGGGCACCAGGTTGCCGAGGTCTACTTGGAGGCGGTGGTGCCCCGGACGAAGCCGGAGCTGGCCAGCTACCCCCTCAAGGGAAGGACCCCTTCGAAGAAGGCCTTCAAGGGGGACAGGAAGGCCTACATGGATGGGAGGTGGATGCCCTTCCAGACCTGGGAGATGGACCTTCTGGAGCCGGGCAACAGGGTGGAGGGCCCGGCCGTCATCGAGCATCCCATGACCACACTGGTAGTGCCACCCAGGAACTATGTCGAGCTGGACGAGCACAAGTTCGTCTGGTTCCGCGAGAAGTAGGAGGCATGGCATGGAGCGTACCAGCACCAAGTTCGCTGTAGACAGAGGCGTCGCCACCATCATGCTGGACCGGCCGGCGGCCAGGAACTCATTCAACATGGACCTGGCTGCCGAGATGCTGGCGTCCATCAAGGAGGCCGAGGCTTCGCCTGACGTGAAGGCGCTGGTGGTCACGGGGAACGGCGGGACTTTCTCGGCCGGAGTGGACATTAAGTTCCTCCAGCACTCGCTGGCCACGGGGCGCCCTCAGGCAGCGTCCAAGCTGGGGGAACTGTTCAACCAGACCGTGGTGAGCATCAGCCGCCTGCCCATCCCCACCGTGGCCGTGGTCCGGGGCCATGCCGTCGGCGGCGGTTTTGAGGTGATGCTGGCCTGCGACATGGTCATCTGCGCCGACAACGCCGTCATAGGGGACGGTCACATGAAGCAGAACATAGTAGGGCACCTCTCCCTGTGGCAGATGCCGCGTGCGGCCGGCCTGCAGAAGGCCGTCGAGCTGGGACTGACCGGCAAGACGCTGAGCGGCCGCGAAGCGCAGGAATACGGGCTGGTGCTGCGCGCGGTGCCTGAAGAGATGCTGGCCCGCGAGCTGGAGACGCTTCTTTCGCAGCTGCGCGACAAGAGCCTTCCGGCCCTCAAGCTGGCCAAGCGCCTGATCCGGGAAACCGCGGCTGTCCCGGGCATCGAAGAAGCTCTGGGCTTCATTGACGCCGAAAAGGCCAGGGATACTGCGGCGTGGAAGGACATGGAGGCGGGCATGAAGACCTTCGTGGACAGGGGAAAGGCCCGGGGATAGGCCACCGATCGCGACAAGACAGGGAAAGGAAGGCTATTTGATGAAGACCAGGATAACGGAGCTGTTCGAGGTTGAGTACCCCATAGTCCTCTCGGCGATGATGTATGTCTCTGTGCCGAAGCTGGTGGCGGCGGTCTCCAATGCCGGCGGCTTCGGGCTGCTGGCGTCGGCTACCGTCAGCAACAGCGAGGAGGAGGTACGGAAGGCCATCCGAGAGGTCCGGGAGATGACCGACAAGCCCTTCGGGGTGAACATCCCCATGCTCCTGCCCGAGAGATTCAAGGTGGCCAAAGTCTGCCAGGAAGAGGGCATAAAGGTGGTGAATACCTCCATCGGGAACCCGGCGGAGCTCATGGGATGGGCGAAGGAAGCCAGGATGAAGGTCATCCACACGTGTGGTTCGCTGGGCCACGCCATGAAGCTGGCGAAGCACGGGATAGATGGCGTCATCGTGGCCGGATCGGAGGGCGGCGGGCACACCGGGTTCGTGGGCACCATGGTGCTGATACCCGACGTAGCGGACAAAGTGAAGGTGCCCATCATAGCGGCCGGCGGCATCGCGGATGCCCGGAGTCTCGCGGCGGCCCTGTGCCTGGGGGCGGACGGGGTGGCCATGGGCACCCGTTTTGCCATGACCCAGGAGAGCCCGGTCCCCGAGAACATCAAGCAGCGGATGGTCAAAGCCACGGCCGACGATACCTTTGCCAGCGACATGGCCACGGGCTTCAACGCCAGGGCCCTGGTGAACGACTACGTCAAACGTCTGATGACCTACCGCAAGGGGGCGTCTTCCTGGGAGAAGTTGCTGTCGGCCATCAGGCTCAGCCGCAAGCTGAAGATGAGGGCCGGCGACATGGCGCCGCTGGGCCGCAAGGCGCTCACCCGGAACGCGGAGTCGACCGAATTCAACATGAACATGGTCCCCGGATTCGAGAGGATACGCCGCGCCTACCAGGATGCCGACGCCGACGAGGGCTTCCTGCTCTGCGGCCAGGTGGCCGGCCGGTGCGACAGCATTCCCACGGTCAAGGAGGTGATGCTGAGCGTGGTGAGCAACGTCCAGGCGGTGGTCGACGGCGCCAGCGTCAAAATCAGGCCTTGACGAGCCATCGAGGTTCTCTTTCCCACAGTGGCGGCGGAGGGCGGGCCTCCTCGTGAGGAGGCCCCCTTCCGCGGTATGATGGATCCATGGACATGCTTCACCAGTTCCTGAAGGCCACGGACCTGTGCGACTTCGATCGCTGCACCGCGATCCGTGAGACGGCCGGGCTGATGGCCGAGGGGTCGGCCGGCGACGAGGAGCGCCTGGAACGTGTCTACCGTTATGTCAAGGAGTTCCCCTACGGCCTGGAGGACTGGGACATCAAGGCCTCGGAAACCCTGGCGAAGGGCTGGGGGATGTGCTGCGGCAAGACCAACCTCATGGTAGCCATGCTGCGTGCCCTGTCCATCCCGGCGAGGTACAGGATATTCAAGGCCCGGCCGGAACCGCTCCTGGTGGGGTACCTCACCGCGCAGGGCGGCGGAGGCGCAGTCCGGCCGGAACACCCATCAGAGTCGGCCGACCACGTTCAATGCGAGGCCTGGGTGGACGGGTGGCAGGTCCGCGATCCGTCCCGGGACGCAGCCCTCGAGAGGGGGCTGCAGAGACTGGGCATTCCCATCGAGAGGATACCGGTGGTCTCCGCTGACGGCGTAGTCCACTACCAGAGTTTGGCCTCCCTGGATGATTGGGCCAGGGACAGGCAGGCCGGGCGCAACATCAGGGAGCAGCGCCACTCGGTCTTTGCCGGGGTCAACAGGCAGTTCGAGAAGATCAGGCAGGTGGGCCGGGCCGCCCTATAACAGCCAGCCTGGTGCACGATCCAGTCAGAGAGTGCTCTCTCCGGCAACCTCACTGTGAGGCCTTTGGCCGGTGTCTCAGGCATGCAGCGCTGCCGGCGCTGTCACCTGACCCCAATCACTGCCAGGCCGCTGCGGGCCAGCTCCTCATCCTGCCCCGGTTGACGGCCGCTCACTCCGATGCCACCTAACACGGCGCGACCTCCCGGCTTTCGGACAGTCAATCCTCCGGGCACAAGGCAGATGTCGGTGCTGCCGAAATCCAGCATCGTCATGTTCATCTTGGGCATCATCTGCCCGAAGACTGAAGTGTCCAACCCCATCAGCGCCGCGGTGGTTGCCTTTCTAACGGCCATCGTCTGATGGAACGGATTGGCCCCGTCCATCCTGGCCAGGCATATGAGCTCCCCCTTGTCATCCACCACCGCAATGACCGCGGGTTTTCCGCCATCCCTGGAGGCCTCGGTCAATATGGCATCAAGTGCTGCCTTCGCTTCATTCAGCCCGATGCTTTCTCTGATGTACATGATGCTCCTTCCCTGTCACCGCTCTCTTGCCGGCGGAGCCTGGATGCGTGCGGCTAGCTCAAGGCAAGCTGGCTGACAACCTCGCGTCCTGACGCAATTGCGGCGAGTATGGTCCCCTGGTCTTCCCCCTGGCACCCCTTCGCATCGCCGATGCTTTGCGCGGGGATGCCCATCCCGGATGCCATCTCGAGTAGGTGAGAATTCGGACAGCGCCGTCCGGCGAAGATGATGCTGTCTATGTTCCTCAGCTGTTCTCCTCCAGCTTCCCGAACGATACGGATCTCGTCGGCCGGCAGCACCTCGACTTTGTGCACTTTGTTGAAGATCCGGACATTCTCCTTGCCCCGAAGCCTTCTCTCCAGGTAGTCCCTGTCCATCACCGCCATCTTTGACGCCAACAGGTCCTCGTTGCCGGCCAGGCACACTGCTGCTGCCCGCTCTGACACGAAGTCCGCCAACTGGAGGCTGACCTGGTCACCGCCGAGGATGAGGACATTGTCTCCCACGGGCCTCTGGTCCTCCAGGTACTCATCCACGGTCATCAGGTCGACGTTCTGGATGTTGTTCAGTCCTTCTATGAAGCCGAGGGGGACCTCGGGAATGCTGCCGGTAGCCACCACTACGAAGTCGGGCCCCAGCTCTTCCAGCAGGCCGGCATCTACCAACGTGTTCAGGAGCATCTTCACCTTCATCTTGTTGAGCTGTCTTTCGTACCAGGACACGATGTCACCAATCTCCTGCCGCTTCGGCATCATGGCGGCCAACCTGAGCTGGCCTCCTATGAAGCCCCGTCTATCGCACAGCCAGACCTGGTACCCATGCTCGGCTGCCGTCCTGGCAGCCTCCAGGCCTGCGCACCCGGCTCCGGCCACCAGCACCCGTCTGGAGGCGTTCCCAGGGGCGGCGTTGGGAGTGCGATGCGCCACATGCTCCCTCCCCATTTCAGGATTCACCGTGCAGCTGGCTGAGGCCTTCATCTCCTTGTAGAACGGGTTTATGCAGCCCAGGCAGTCACCCAGACATGGTCTTATGTCAGCCGCGTTCCCTGACCTGGCCTTCTGCACCATCTCCGGGTCGGCAATCTGAGCCCGGCCCATGGCCACGAGATCCGCCTTGTTCTCTCTGATCAGTCGATCAGCCATCTCCGGCCTCTTGATCCGAACCACGGCCATCACCGGCAGAGCGGTATGCTTCTTCACCTCGCTGGCGAGGTACGCGTAAGCCCCCTGTTCCTCGTACATGGGCGGAATTACCCACCGTTGCGCGCCGCGCAGCCCCCCTGATACGTGAAGGTAGTCTACCCCCTCCTTCTCCAGAAGCGGGGCGAGCCGGCAGGCCTCAGGCAGAGTCCAGCTCCTGTCCGGAAGGAAGTCGTCTCCATTCACCTTTACCCCTATGGGCATCCCGCCGGGTATGCCGGTCCTGATCCGGCGCACCAGCTCGACGAGCACCCTTATGCGATTCTCGAAGGACCCGCCGTATTCATCCGTTCTGGTGTTGCGGGACGGGCTGAGGAAGTTCGACAGCATGTACTCGTAGCCGGCGTTGATCTCCACGAAGTCGAAGCCTGCCCGTACGCAGCGCTCCGCAGCGGCGCCGTAGGCTTCCACTGCGACCAGTATGTCCTCTTTGGTCATGCCGTCGTTAGTCGGCAGCTGCCTGGCGGGTCTGGCGGCATTGGCCAGTTCCTCCTCGGTCTTGGCCAGCCTTCCCGGGAGCTGGCATAGCTGGATGCCCAGTCGGACCCCGTAGCCGTGAATTGTCTCCACCAGCCCGGCCAGCCCCGACATCGTGGAATCCTGCCACAGCGCAAGGCGATCGGGACCGAGCAGGCCCAGGGCGGGGGGGTGCACCAGCGTGCTCGACAGGATAATCATCCCTGCGCCGCTCCTGGCCCTCTCAGCCAGGTAGGAGGTGTACTGCTGCGTCAAACACCCATACTCGTCCACCCCGAACCCAATGGTCATGCCGGGGAAGGCTATCCTGTTGGGAACGACCATGCCTCGCAGCTGAATAGGCTGGAACAAGTGCTTATAGCCGGTCACTAGTCTCCGCCTCCTTTCCAGGCTGAGTTCTGAACATGGACGCAGCCAACCCCGGCGTCAACCCCGTCATGAGCGGCACCGAATCCCACCATCGTGTTTGAGCCGGTCGATCAACGGGCCATGTAGCCGCCGTCCACCGCCAGCGCCTGCCCGGTCACAAACGATGCCGCGTCCGAGCACAGCCAGACCACGGCCTCGGCCACTTCCTCCGGCCGGCCCATTCGCCCGATAGGCTGCCAGTCCGCCAGGCCCGCCTCAATAGCCGGATTCTCCCGGATCAGCCGGTCGACTATGGCCGTCCGAATGGCGCTGGGGCATACCGCGTTGACCCTCACCCCCGACCTGGCATAGACCACGGCCGCCTGCTGCGTGAGGCCCACGACCCCGTGTTTGCTGGCGGCATACCCCGGGTTCTTCAGGACGGCGCCGCCGACGAGGCCCGCCACCGAGGCCGTGTTAACTATGGAACCACGGCCCTCCTTCAGCATTTGCAGTATCTCGTGCTTCATGCACAGCCAGACGCCTTTGAGGTTGATGGCGATGACCCGGTCCCAGTCATCTTCTTCAGTGAGGGTGACCGACCCCGGCTTCCCCTCGACGCCGGCGTTGTTGAAGGCGCAGTCGAGACGGCCAAACTGGGCCACCGCCAGCTCCACCATTCGCTTGACCTCGGCCTCCCGGGCCACGTCAGCCCTGACGAAGACGGCCTGCCCGCCGCCTTGACGGATGCGCTGGGCCGTCTCTTCGCCGCCATGGACGTCCACATCCGACACCACCACCCTGGCCCCTTCCCGGCCGAAGGCCAGGGCGGTGAACTGGCCTATCCCGGAGCCGGCCCCGGTGACCAGCGCCACCTTGTTCTCGAGGCTTCTCATCTACGCACCTCCGGCGCTCCAGGTCCCCAGGCGTACCTCCCGCTGGTCCATCGGCGATGCCGGGCTGTGGCATGGTGTCAGCACCTCCTGGCATTCGTCACGGGACAGCCAGTCGTAGTAGCCCTCCCTCTTCCCGGTTCCGGCCAGGCAATCCGCGAAGTAGTTGGAGAACTCCCGATGGGATCCGCATAGCCTGCAAACGCCCCTGCTCAGCTGAGACACGGCAATCTCGATTTCCCAGTAGTGCCGGCAGTCCGGCCCGGCCTCAGGTGCCGGCAATCCTCCGACACTACCCTGCTCGCCGGTGGCCGCCGCCCCCTGATGGAGAGTTGACGCTTCCATGTGTATCCTCCTTGAACCAGTGCGGGAGCGTGCCGGGCAGAGGTGGGAACGGAATCTCCGGTGTGGTCGGGGACAGGGGGGGTCTGCCACCGGGGCACCCACCTCTGCCGGCACGGCAGCAGCTCATGAGTACGCCACGTACTCCTTGCCGAACAACTCCCTGGTAATGATGGTCTTCTGGACCTCCGCCGAGCCATCGCCCATCTCGTGGCCGATGACATCTCTCAGCCGCTGCTCAAAAGGTAGCTCCTCGCTGAAGCCGTTGTGGCCGTGGGTGAGAAGACAGTCGTGGATGACGCGCAGGGCCACCTCCGGACACCAGTACTTGGTCATGGCTGCTTCCTTCGTATGAGGCAGTCCATGGTCCCTGAGCCAGAGCGCCTTGTAGGCCAGCAATCTGGCCGCGGTGATCAGGGTCGCGTCGTGAGAGAGCTTGAACGATACGCCCTCGAACTTGGCAATGGGCTGACCGAAGGCCACGCGTTCCCTGGCGTAGGCGATGGCCTCGTCCAGAGACGCCTGGGCCGCCCCCAGGGCCTGCAGTCCCAGCATGGACCTGGTCCAGTCGAACTTGTTCATGGTGTTGTAGAAGGCGCGACCTTCATCGCCGACGCGGTACTCGACCGGCACGCGAACGTTGTCAAATGTCACCGAACCCCGCTCGAAGGGCTTCCACCCCGTGTCTTCGAAGCGGGAGGTGCTTACGCCGGGGAGGTCGTAGGGCACGTAGAAGCAGGTGATCCCTTTGGCCCCGGCCTTGGGGTCCGTCTTGGCGATGACCAGTATGGCCTCTGCCTGGGTGGCCCTGGTAATTGAGGTCTTCTCGCCGTTGATGATGTAGTAGTCTCCATCCCTCACCGCTTTCGTTTGTATGGCCAGGGCGTCGGATCCGCACCCGGGTTCGGTGAGTCCGAAACAGACAATCTTGTCATATTTGATGATCTTGGGTATCAGCTCCTTCTGCAATGCCAGCGGCCCGTCCATCAGCATGAGGCACGGTACTATCGAGCACATGGGCAGTATGGAGGCGGCCATGTCTACTTTTGCCAGCTCCTCAGTGGCCACCCCCAGCGACACCCAGTCCGCCTGCTGCCCTCCGTACTCGGCAGGGAGATTCATGCCCGTCAGCCCCAGAGCGGCCACCTTCTTGGCTACGTCCCTGGGGATGTGGTTCAGCTTGGCCCGTTTCTTCGCCTCAGGGGCCAACTCCTTCCGGGCGAAGCTTCGTATCTCGTTACGAAGGATCTCGTGGGCCTCGGTAAAGCCAAAGTCAGCCATTGATTCCCTCCTTATCTCCGGCGCGGCGGACTAGTGTATAGCCCCTTCGCCGCGCAGTCTCTCAATCTCGTCCCTCGAGTAGCCCAGGCCGGACATCACTTCGTCGGTGTCGTGGCCCGGCGGCACCGCCAGCCTCCGCAACCACCCGGGCGTGTCCGAGAGCTTGATGCTGATGCCCACCTGCCTGAGCTGGCCGAGCTTCGGATGCTCCATGGCCACCACCATCTGGCGGGCCTTTGCCTGCGGGTCCTCGAAGACCTCGCTGATGTCCAGGACCTTGCCGACGCAGGTGTCGGCCTTGATCAGTATTTCGAACCACTCGTCCCTGGTCCTGGTGAGGAATATCTCTCTGAGCTCGTCCATGACCTCGTCCTTCTTGGGGCCGGTGGCGAACTCGTGAGGGACCAGGTCCTCCCGTCCCATGGCCCGGCACATATTGGCCCAGAAGCGGGGCTCGATGGGGCAGACAGAGAGCCACTTCTGGTCCCTGGTCTGGTAGACCGAGTAGAAGGGGCTGGTGCCGCTGGTCAGTGTGTCTCCCCGAACCGGCGCCGCACGGGTGAAGGGGTACTCCAGCGCGCCGGGGATGCCTGCCAGCAACCCCACTACGCCGTCCATCATGGAGATGTCCACCATCTGGCCCTTGCCTGTCCTTTCCCTGGCGCATATGGCCAGCAGGATGCCGGCCAGCGCGTTGAGGTAGGCCACGGCCATGTCGGCCACCACGTTGAGGGCCATCACGGGAGGCCCGCCGGCTCGGTCGCCGGTGATGCCCAGAACGCCGCCGAACCCGGCGTAGTTCCCATCATGGCCCGGGTACATGCGGTAGGGGCCGGTCTGACCGTAACCGGAGACGGCACAGTAGATGAGCCTGGGGTTCATCCTGGACAGGGCGGCGTAGCCTACATTCATGCGCTCCATCACTCCGGGCCGGAAGGCCTCCAGCACTACGTCCGCGGAGCGGGCCAGCCTGTGGAAGACGGCCTGGCCCGCCTCGGCGCGCATATTGACGGCTATCCTCTTCTTGTTCCGGTCCCAGGTTGACTCCTCCTGCTCCGGGAAGTAGACCAGCCCATCGCCAACGCCCTTGCGTCCGCTCCCCGGAGGCACATCGACCTTGATCACGTCCGCTCCCATATCGGCCATGGTCATGGCCACCAGGGAGGCGGGCCCCAGGCCGCAGGTATCGATTACTTTCGTCCCGCTAAGTGCCGATCCCAACTGGACCTCCTCTTGCCGGCCAATCGCTGTGGCCGAATGATTCTGTTTGCCTGCCGGTCACGCTGTGAACAGCCAACCCCGTCGTCTGAAGACCGGGCGGTCCGGACGAAAGGCCCGGACCGCCCGACCACTGACTAGGCGGCCCCTGCCTTCGCACGACCAGCCTGGGGTGCGGCCTGTTGAACACTCTCCAGCTCCGCGCCCGGCTCAGGGGCCATCGCCCCCCAGAACACGCTGTAGTAGACGAACATCCCCACGAACAGGCAGAAGCCCCAGGTGATCACCTTGGAGATGACCACCGGGTCCAGGCTGATCC
>CALMBS010000149.1 GCA_937860285.1 uncultured Chloroflexota bacterium | reverse complement strand
GCTGGTCGACTCCCGCACCATCCTGGACACCCCCGGCGCGGAGAAGCTGCTGGGCCGGGGCGACATGCTCTACCTGTCGGCGGAGCTGTCCAAGCCGCGGCGCCTCCAGGGATGCTACGCCTCCCAGCAGGAGATCGAGAGGGTGACCCGGTTCTGGGCCGACCAGGCCCGGGCCCAGCCCGTCGAGGTCCTGGCCTACGCCGGTGAGCAGAGCGTCAAGGACCCGCTGCTGGAGCAGGCCCGCCAGCTGGCCAGGGACCACAAGCAGGTGTCAGCCTCCTACCTCCAAAGGCAGCTGCGCATCGGCCTGGGACGGGCGGAGGAGCTGCTGAGGCAGATACAGGAGGCGGAGTCCGCGGACCAGGCGGGGCCGCGGGCCGCAGAGGCAGCCAAGCCGACCGAGCCCGGGGAACAGAAGGCCGCCTAGGCCGCGGCCCGCCGGGCGGCCGGCGCCCATGCCCCTGTCCCGCGAAGCGCCACCGCGCGACTATCCGCGCTCTGCGCCCCAAGGTGGAAGTCGCACCGCGCGACTATCCGCGCTCTGCGCCCCAAGGTGGAAGTCGCACCGCGCCCGGCTGCACGGTAGAATATAGACAGTCTGGTTTTCAGGAGGCTTATCGGTGGAAAAGGTTCTGACAGGCATCAGGGTTCTCGATTTCTCCCGGTGGTTTGCCGGCCCCTACGCCGCCACCCTGCTGGCCGCCATGGGCGCCGACGTCATACGCGTGGAGCGGCCCACCGGTGAAGAGGAGCGCAATTTCGGCCCCTTCGCCCCCAACGGGGAAAGCATGCTCACCATGGTGACCCTGGCCAATCGCCGGGGGGTGACCCTCGACCCGATGAGCGAGAAGGGCCAGGAGATCGTGAAGGAGCTGGTCCAGAAGAGCGACGTGGTGCTGCACAGCTACGTCAACGGATCAAAGGAAGAGCAGCTGCTCAGCCTGGAGGCCCTGAGGAAGGTCAACCCGGCCATCATCGTGGCCCAGGTCTCCGGCTTCGGGTCCTGGGGCCCCTACAAGCAGCGCCCCTGCTTCGACACCATCACCCAGGCCCTGTCCGGGGCCATGAGCTACACCGGCTTCCCGGAGACGGCCCCCACCCGGTCCGGCTACGCCTGGGTGGACTTCAGCACCGGCGCCCACTGCGCCCTGGGCATCATGTTCGCCCTGTTCCAGCGGCAGAAGACCGGCCGGGGGCAGTACGTGGACGTCGCCCTCCTGGATACGGCGGTGGCCTGCGTCGCCGGCCTGGCCGTGGCGGCCGAGGCCAAGGTGGGGGGCATGATCCGGGAGCGCCAGGGAAACACCAGCTACTACAACTTCACCGACTGCCTCGAGGCCAGGGACGGCCATGTCATGATCGGCTGCGCCGGCAACCCTATCTGGAGGCGCTTCTGCAAGGCCATCGGCCGGCCGGAGCTGGTGGACGACCCCCGGTTTGCCAGCGACCAGTCCCGCTTCGAGAACCGCCATGCCATCCAGGCCATCGCCAAGGCGTGGGTGAAGGACAAGACGGCGGTCGAGACCATGAAGATACTGGAGGCCTCCAGGGTGCCCTGCGCCAAGGTGCAGAACACCCTGGAGATGGCCAATGACCCGCAGGTAGCTGCCCGGGAGATGCTGGTGGACATCGAGTACCCCAGGGTGGGCAAGATCCCGGTGCCCGGGGTGGTGGTCAAGCTGTCCGAGACCCCCGGGGCCATCGAGCGGCCCGGCCCCACGGCGGGGCAGCACAATGAGGAGGTCTATGGCGGCATCCTCGGGTTCACCCCCGAGAAGCTGGCCCAGCTCAAGGCGGAGGGGGTCATCTGAGAAGCGGCTGAGAGCCCGTCCGGGGCCTCTTCTGCTTGACAGAAGGGCCCGGTTCTGGTAACGTAAAGGTGCCATCGACCGATGTGGCGGTGAGCACCGGCAAGCTGAGAGTACTTAACAACAAGATCGCTTGGATCGGCAACGACCGAGACGGTGAATAGGGCGGATGACTCCGAAAGCCTTCTTGGCCATGCCGAGAAGGCTTTCTTGTTTTGGCCGGGGGGCCAAATGACGAACGCAGGTTTCATAGGCGCCGGTACGGTGGGGACCGCCCTCGCAGTCCGACTGAGAGGAAAGGGCTACGGCGTGGTGGCCGCAGCCAGCCGCACCCGGGCCTCCGCTGAGAGGCTGGCCGGCATGGTCGACGGCTGCCGGGTCTGCGATTCCCCCCAGGCCGTTGCCGATGCCGCCGACCTGGTCTTCATCACTACCCCGGACGGCGTCATCCCCCAGGTGGCCGCCCAGGTGAAGTGGCGCCCCGGGCAGGGCGTGGTCCACTGCAGCGGCGCGGACTCCCTGGACATCCTGGCCCCCGCCGCCCAATGCGGCGCCCTGCGGGGCGGGTTCCACCCCCTGCAGACCTTCGCCACGGTGGCCTATGCCATCGAGAACATCCCCGGCTCGACCTTCGCCCTGGAGGCTGATGGCCCATTGCTCGCCACCCTGAAGGAGATGGCGGCCGCCCTGGGCGGGCACTGGATCGAGCTCCGGCCGGGCGACAAAGTGGTCTATCACGCCGCCGCCGTCATCGCCTGCAACTACATGATCACCCTGGTCAAGCTGGCCACCGACCTGTGGAAGACCTTCGGCGTCTCCACGCCGGAGGCCACGCAGGCCCTGCTGCCCCTGCTCAGGGGGTCCCTTAACAACCTGGACAATGTGGGGCTGCCCAACTCCCTAACCGGCCCCATCGCCCGCGGCGATGCCGGGACCGTGCGGAAGCACCTGGCCGCTCTCCGTGAGAGGGCCCCCGAGCTGCTGCCGGCCTACGAGGAGCTGGGCCGCCAGACCGTTCCCATAGCCTTGGCCAAAGGCAAAATCGATAAGGAGAAAGCCAGCGAACTGAATGCGATCCTGGGCCAGCCCTGCGGGTGACTGGGAGGACGCAAACAGAGGAGGATAAGTATGAGGACGATGCTGCGAAGCAAGATTCACCGGGCCAGAGTCACTGGAGGAAACGTCAGCTACGAGGGGAGCATCACCATCGACAAGCTGCTGCTGGAGGCAGCTGACATGTTGCCGTACGAGATGGTCCACATCCTCGACGTCAACAACGGCAACCGCTTCCAGAC
>CALMBS010000148.1 GCA_937860285.1 uncultured Chloroflexota bacterium | reverse complement strand
CGCGCGGCAGCCAAGTCGCACGCCTAGCCACAAGGAAGAGCCCAGCCAGGCAGGAGCAGCCGCACGGCACCCACCGAGGTCGTTAGAGGGGGCCACCTCGGGCGGGATTCCACAACCACTTTCCAGGTCCGGCCGGCAGCTCCTTGCAGGGTACATGATTCGTTTGAGGCAAAGAATTTGTATACCACAAAAAATACGGGCTTTCTCAGGGTCGAACTACGTACCCGAGCGGATTGGCTGCGGCCGCCGCTCGTGGCATGATGGGATGCAGCAGAGAGGGCCGGGCAGAGATGCCCGGGAGAGGAGAAACTGAGATGCCAGCCAGCGAAACGTCAGTCATCAGCCTGGGGGGTTGGACCGGGGCCTTCCCGGTAGTCTACACCCTGGCCGCCGTGGCCGTGGTGGCCGCGTCGGCGGTGTTCATCGAGTGGGCCGCCGGCATGATCAAGAGGGGCCGCCTGCCCAGCAAGGTCACCCGGGCCCAGGTTGCCGGCTCCGAGGCCTAGGCGCGCGCGAATACGGCGCGTGGTCTCTAGAGCACGAGCATCGCGTCGCCGAAGCTGTAGAAGCGGTAGCGCTCCCGGACGGCCTCCGCGTAGGCCTGCTGGACCAGGTCCTGCCCGGCGAAGGCGGACACCAGCATGAGCAGGGTGGAGCGGGGCAGGTGGAAGTTGGTGATCATGGCGTCCACCAGGCGAAAGCGGTGCCCCGGCAGAATGTAGAGGTCCACCCAGCCTTGAAAAGGCTGCACCTCTTCGGGCCGCCCTGATTTCACGGCGGCCTGCTCCACCAGGCGGACGGCGGTGGTCCCCACACACACGATGCGCCGGCCGTCCACCCTGGCCCTGGCCAGGGCCGCGGCCGCCTCCGGGGACAGGACCCCGAACTCGTGGTGTATGCGGTGCTGCCGCGGGTCTTCTTCGCGGATGGGCCGGAAGGTGTCCAGCCCGACGTGCAGGGTGACGAAGACCGGCTCCACCCCCTTGTCCCTGAGCCTCCCCAGGAGCTCCGGCGTGAAATGCAGGCCCGCCGTCGGCGCGGCCACGCTGCCCTTCTCCCGCGAGTAGACCGTCTGGTAGCGCTCGCGGTCGCCGCGATAGTCACGGATGTACGGCGGCAGGGGGACCTGGCCCAGCGAGTCCACCAGGGCTTCGTCGGCGATACGCACGAGGCGCACGCCCTCGTCCTTCCGCTCCAGCACCTCCACAAAGGCACCGCCACCCTCCACCTCCACCCTCTCCCCCACCGCGATCCGCTTTGACGGCCGGACCAGGGCCTCCCAGAGCCCCGGCTCCAGGCGCCGCAGCAGCAGGATCTCCAGCCGGCCGCCGCTGCCCCTCCGCCCCCGCAGGCGGGCGGGGATGACGCGGGTGTCGTTGAGGACCAGCACGTCGGATGCCCGCAGAAAGTCCGCGACCTCCGAGAACCGGCGGTGCTCCATGGAGCCATCGCTGCGGCGCAGCACCAGGAGCCGGGACTGGTCCCGCGGCTCGGCGGGCGTCTGGGCGATGAGCTCCGGAGGCAGGGCATAGTCGAAGTCGCTGGTCTTCATGCGGCTCTCCGCGGCCGGCCCGCCGGCCTAGAACAGCCCGCGGACATTCCCCGTCTCCACGTCCACGTCGATGCGGCGGAAGGCGGGGTCGGAGACGGTGCCCGGCATCAGGCTGATCTTGTCCGTCACGGGGCACAGGAACCGGGCGCCGGTGTAGACCAGCACATCCGTGATGGGCAGCCGCCAGTCCCGGGGCACACCCTTGATCTCCGGGTCATGTGTCAGGCTGAAGTGGGTCTTGACCATGACCGTGGAGTAGTCGTCGTACCGCCGGTCCGCCTCGAGGGCCCGGGCCTTGTCTTCGGCATCAAACTTCCACTCCACTCCCTCCGCCCCATACACTACCCGGGCAATCCTCCGTACCCTGTCCCGGAGCTTCATCTCCGGCGGATAAAGGAAGCGGAAGTTGGGTCTCTCCCGGCAGGCCTCCATGACCGCCTCGGCCAGCTCCTGCGCGCCGTCGCCTCCGTGGGCGAAGTGGTGGGAGACGGCGCACCGGGCCCCGGCGGCCTCGGCCGCCCGGCGGATCATGGCCAGCTCGGCCCGCGTGTCGCCCGGAAAGGCGTTGATGCAGACCACCGGCGCCAGTCCCGACCTCATGATCACCCCGATGTGGTGCATCATGTTGGGCAGGCCCTTTTCCAGGAGGCCCAGGTCCTCCTTCTCGTAGGCCGGCGGCAGGTGCGGCAGGCCGGGGACCACACGGGGGCCGCCGCCGTGCATTTTCAGGGCCCGGGTGGTGACCACCAGCACCGAGGCGCCGGGCTGCAGCCCGCTCAGGCGGCACTTGACGTTCCAGAACTTCTCAAAACCGATGTCCGCGCCGAAGCCGCTCTCAGTAATGTGATAGTCGAACATCTTCAGCCCGATGCGGTCGGCGATGATGGAGGACTGCCCCAGGGCGATGTTGGCGAAGGGGCCGGTGTGGACCATGATAGGCTGGTACTCCACGGTGGAGCACAGGGTGGGGTTGACGGCGCTGCGCATCCAGGCGGTCATGGCCCCCGCCACCTCCAGGTCGCCGGTGGTCACCGGCCGGCCCCACTTGTCGTAGGCCACGGTGATCTCACCGATCCTCTGCCGCAGGTCCGCCAGGTCCCGCACAATGGAGAGTATGGCCATGACCTCGGAGCTGGCGGCGATGCCGAAGCGGGACTGCATGGCGTAGCCGTCCATCCGGGTGCCCAGGCCGATGACGATATTCCGCAGGCTCTGGGCGCAGAAGTCCATGATCCAGCCCATCTGGACCCGGGTGGGGTCGATGTCCAAACGGCGCATGCGGCTCAGCCGGGCCAGCTGCTCATCGGTGTAGTTGCGCTCGTGCTGCATCCGGGCGCTGAGCGCCACCATGGCCAGGTTGTGGGCATTGGTGACATCGTTTATGTCCCCGGTCAGCCCCATGGAGAACTCGGCCATGGGTATGAGCAGGGCGTTGCCGCCGCCGGCCGCCGTCCCCTTGACGTTCATGGTGGGGCCGCCCGATGGCTGCCGGATGCAGCCGCCGACGCTCAAACCCTTCCGGCCCAGACCCTCAATCAGACCCAGGACAGTGGTGCTCTTGCCCTCGCCCAGCGGGGTGGGGGTGATGCCGGTGACCTCAACGTAGTGGCCGTCGGGCCGGTCCGCCAGCCGGTGCATGATCTTGAGGAAATCGAGCTTGCCCACGCGGCCGTAGGGAATGACCTCGTCCCGGGCCAGGCCCAGCCTCTCCCGCCACTCGTCGGGGGCCGGCAGGTTTCTCTCCGCGGCCTCGGCGATCTCCCAGGCCTTCATCTTGGTGGTGTCGTAGGGCACAGATACCTCCCGAAGCGCTAGCCGTGGCGCTGCGCCGCCAGGCGTATCTCGGCGGCACGCACCGTGTTCACCATGAGCATGGTCACCGTCATCGGGCCGACGCCGCCGGGCACCGGGGTGATGGCCCTGGCCTTCTCCTTGATGGCCTCGAAATCGCAGTCGCCCACGAGCCTGGTCCCGGTCTTCTTGGAAGCGTCGGGAATGCGATTGACGCCCACGTCGATGACCACCGCCCCCTCCCGCACCATGTCCGCGGTGATGACCCTGGGACTGCCCATGGCCGCCACCAGGATGTCGGCCTGGCGGGTAATGGAGGGCATGTCCCGGGTGCCGGTGTGGCAGATGGTGACCGTGGCGTTGGCGCCGCGCTTCTTCTGCATCAGGATGGCCGCCAGCGGCTTCCCCACCCGGTTGCTGCGCCCGCAGATGACCACGTGCCGGCCCTCCGGGCTGTTCCCGCTGCGCATCAGCAACTGCTGCACGCCGTGGGGGGTGCAGGGCAGGAAGTAGGGCTCGCCGATGAGCATCCGGCCCACGTTCACCGGGTGGAAGCCGTCCACGTCCTTGTGCGGGTCGATGGCATTGATCACTCTGTCTTCATTGATCTGCTTCGGCAGGGGCAACTGCACCAGGATGCCGTGGTACCGGGGATCCCGGTTGAGCTCGACGATGCGGGCCAGCAGCTCCCCCTCGCCGGTGCCCTCCGGGTAGACCAGGGTCTCGGATCTGATCCCCAGCTCGGCGCTGGTCTTGCTCTTCCCTGAAACATAGGAGACCGACGCGGGGTCCTCGCCCACGCGCACCATCACCAGGCCCGGCGTCACGCCCTTGGACTTCAGGTTGGCTATCCGTTCCCTGAGCTCCTGGCGGATGCTCTCGGCGATGCTGGTGCCGCTTATCAGCTCTGCAGACATACCGTACTCGTCTCCTCTCGTGTGGGACTGCCGGCCGGCGCTGGACCGATGCCTGCCTGCGGGAGGCATGGCGGGTCGAAGGAATTATAGCATCGGCAGCGGAGGCGGGACAATTTGGCCCCGGCCGGGGGCCCTACCCCTTCCGGCGGTCCACGGACCAGGCCGCGGCCAGGTGCACATGCTCGAAGGCATGGTAGCCGTCTTTCCGGTTGCGGAAATACCGCTGCTCGATCTCGGCCGGGCCGAGGTCTTCTCGCAGGTCCAGGCCCAGCATCTGCAGCTCCCAGGGCAGGTCCCGCGGCGTGAACCAGGCCTGCATGGGCTCGCCGGCCTGGGAGGCAATGGCCTGCATCACCTGCATGCGCCTGGCGGCCTTCCTGGCGTCGAAGGCATCCTGGTCCACGTAGTCGAAGACGATCGAGCTGCCGGGGGCGGCCACGCGGGCGATGGCCCGCAGCGTGGCAAAGACCACCTCCCGCGTCTGGTAGCAGGTTCCCCCCAGCCAGCTGAAGAACCCCGGCTGGCGCGGGTCGTAGCTGGAGCGCCACAGCGCCCGGTCGAGGATATCCGTGGCCAGGACGACGGGGACGAAATGGAGCTGCTTCGGGAAGCCGCTGCCCAGCCGGGCCAGGCGCTGGCACTTCGACTTCTGCGTGTCGGGTTGGTCCACCTCGAACACTTCCAGCCGCTTGAGCAGGTCCGGGCGCCGGAAGGCGAAGGTGTCCAGCCCCGCGCCCACGATGACGTACTGCCGGACCCCCTTCTTAACTGCCTTCTCCAGGCAATCCTCCGCATACCGGGAGCGGCTGAGGGTGATGGGCCCGTTCTGGTCCTGCATCACGCAGGCCAGCGCGGTGGCCTGGTCCGGACCCCGGGCCGCCAGCTCCGGATTGACCATCCTGACCAGCCCTGACAGGGTCTGCTCCAGAAAGCGGCGCTCCTCCTCGGCAAACATCCGGCCGGCCAGCGGATCACTGAATATCCTGGGCGAACCGTGCGCGTTGTGGTAGGCGCGGGAAAAAGCCGTGACCAGGGCGCTGATGCTGGATCGGCCTGCTTCCATGATAGTCCCCTCTGGCTTCCCCCCGGGGCCTGCTGCAGCCCCAAACTGAATCTTATGGCAGCCTTGACATAATGTCAAACACCCCCACCTGTTTATGCCGGCCATGGCCGGGTGCTACAATCCAGGTGATGAGCCAGGCTGAGATCTACGGGGTCACCAGGCGCGACTCCGACTTCACCAGCCACGGCACCAGGTGCTCCGGCTGGCTGTACCTGCCCCCGGGGGCGGCCCCGCCCCCGGTCGTCGTCATGGCCCACGGCTTCGCCGCGGAGAAGACCTTCCGCCTCCCGGCCTTCGCCCAGCGCTTCGCCGCGGAGGGAATGGCCGTCTTCCTCTTCGACTACCGGTGCTTCGGCGGCAGCGACGGCCAGCCCCGCAACCTGGTGGACCCCCGCCGCCACGTCCAGGACTGGGAGGCCGCCATTTCCCACGTCCGCACCCTGCCAGGCATCGACCACCGCCGGATGGCCCTGTGGGGCGTCTCGTTCAGCGGAGGGCACGTCATGGTGGTCGCCTCCCGGGACCCGGGCATCTCCGCCATCGTCTCCCAGGTGCCCTTCGTGGACTCCCTTCCGGTGCTCCGGCGCATCGGGGCCGGGCAGTTCCTCCGGGGCACGATAGCCGCCCAGAGGGACCTGCTCCGGATGATCGCCGGCCGCCGCCCCTGCTGCATGCCGGTGGTCGGAGACCCGGGGTCCATGGCCTGCCTGACCGCGCCGGGGTTCAAGGAGGGCTACCTGTCCATTGTACCCGAGGGATCCGGCTGGAAGAACGAGTGCCCGGCCAGGATCGGTTTCACGCTGCCCGCCTACCGGCCCATATCCTCAGCCAGGAGGGTCACGTGCCCGGCGCTGATCGTTTTGGGGGAGACGGACTCCCTCATATCCCCGGCTTCCGTGGAGAAGGCGGCCTCCGCAATGGCCAGGGCGGAGCTGGTCAGGCTGCCCGTCGGCCACTTCGAGCCGTACACGGGCGAGTGGTTCGAGATCACGGTGGACCTGGAAGCCCGGTTCCTCAAGGAGCACCTCCAGGCGCGCCGCCCCAGATGACAGGTTTCTGTGACACCAACGGGGCCCGCCGAGATGCCACTGCAACTCTGATTGGCCACAATACGGGTCACACCAAGCCGACCGCGGAGGCGACGCACCATGATCTGGACGTTTTGTCCGAAATGCAGCGCCAGGGTAGAGTGGGCCCCCACATGCTCCGCATGCGGCGCCAGGATACCGGCGCACGATTTCGCCAGCGGGCAGGCTGCCCCCCAGCCATCGGACGGCGACACGGCCGGCCGCGCGGAACCGCGAGACTACCGCTGGGACTCGGAGTTCTTCAGCTACGTAACGGCGTTCGTGATCTTCGTGGGCATTATGGCCGCCGCGGTGCTTCTGATCAGGTATGCCATCGCCGGCGACACCGATGCCGAGGCATCCGGGTCTTCCGAGACCGCCGGGAGCGCCAACGTCACCGACAACACCCCGCCGGAGATCACGGCGGTCAGCGTCTCGGACATTACCGGGACCGGGGCTACGGTCAACTGGGTCACTGACGAGGCCAGCTCTTCTCAGGTGGACTACTTCGACCTCGCATCCCGCGAGACCGCCTCGACGGGCGACAGCGCCCTGGGGACCGCCCACAGCGTGACCATAGCCTCCCTTCGGCCGGGCATGACCTACCACTTCGCGGCCTGGTCCACCGATGCCAGCGGCAATCGCGCCGCATCGATGGAAGCAGCGTTCAACACGCCCCTGCCCGGGGCCGGCGGACAGATCGAGACCGGGACCGTCTACTTCCACGAGAGCCAGGTCCTGGGTACCGACAAGATGCCCATCGAGCTCCACGACAACCCCGCAGCGGTGGACGTCAGCTGGGATTACCTGCGGCAGTTCCTGCTGGATGACGGGACCGACCGGATGCCCTATGTCGAGGGCGCCTTCGACTGCTCGGAGTTCGCCGAGACCCTGCACAACAACGCCGAGGCGGCCGGCATCAGGGCGGCCTACGTGTGCCTGGGTTTCGCCGAAGCCAGGTCCGGCCATGCCATCAACGCCTTCCAGACCACGGACGCGGGCCTGGTCTTCATCGACTGCACGGGACAGCCGGTGGCCCACTCGTGCCCGCTGGACAGCAGGGTAGACATCCAGATGGGGCTGCCCTATTCCCCCCAGCTCATCACACCCTGCTCCTACATTGTCGGCCTCACCCCTCTGGGCACGGTGACCGACATCAGCGTCACCTGGTAGCGCCTGCCAGGGGGCCCGTTCGCTTCTGGACACCGCGCCGGCCTTCCCCCTATAATTGACATATCGATGGCAGCTAGATTCCAGCTCATCCCCGGCGGAACCGTCACCACACCGGCAGGATTCTCGGCAGGGGCCGTCCATGCCGGCATCAAGACCAGGGGCGACCGCGTCCTCGACCTGGGCATCCTCTACTCCGAGGTCTCCTGCACCGCTGCGGGCCTCCTGACCACCAACAAGGTCAAGGCGGCGCCAGTGCTGGTCTGCCAGGAGAGGCTGGCGGGCCAAAAAAAGGCCAGGGCCCTGGTGGTCAACTCCGGCTGCGCCAACGCCTGCACCGGCGACCAGGGACTGGCCGATGCCCAGGAGATGACCAGCCTGGTGGCCAGGAAGCTGGGCATACCGGCAGCCGAGGTCCTGGTGGCCAGCACCGGGGTGATAGGCGTCCCCCTGCCCATGGCCCGCGTCCGCACCGGCATCGAGCGCGTGGTCATTTCTCGGGACGGCGGGCACCAGCTGGCCCGGGCCATACTGACCACCGACAGCAACCCCAAGCAGATCGCGGTCAGCACCAGGGTGAACAACACCAAGATCACCGTCGGCGGCATCGCCAAGGGCGCCGGGATGATCTACCCCAACATGGCCACCCTGCTCTGCTTCCTGTCCACCGATGCCCGGCTGGACCCCCGGCTGGCGGAGTGGGCGTTGCGTGGCGCCGTGGACGCCTCCTTCAACATGATCTCCGTAGACAACGACACCAGCACCAACGACACGGTGATCCTGATGGCCAGCGGCCTGGCCGGAAACCAGCCCATCAAGGACGGCACCGCCGACGCCGAGGCCTTCAAGGCGGCCCTCCAGGAAGTGTGCGTCTACCTGGCCAAGCGCGTGGTGCGGGGCGGCGAGGGGGCCACCCGCCTGGTCGAGGTCAGGGTCGAGGGGGCGGCCAGCGAGCAGGACGCCCGCCTGGCGGCCCGCGCCGTAGCCAGCTCCTCGCTGGTGAAGTCGGCCGTGCACGGGGCGGACCCCAACTGGGGCCGGATCCTGGCGGCGGTGGGGCGGAGCGGGGCCGAGGTCGACCAGTCGAAGGTCGATCTCTACCTCGATGAGGTCAGCCTCCTCAAGGCGGGCAGCCCGGTCCAGTTCGACGTGGAGAAGGCCCGGCACATCCTGAAGCGGGAAGAGGTGCCCATAAGGGTATGCCTCAACCTGGGCGGCGACGCGGCCGTGGCCTGGGGCTGCGACCTGTCCGCCGACTACGTCACCATCAACAGCGCCTACGCCACCTAGCACCCATCCTCGCCGGCGGCCTGCCTCCGGGCCGCTGAAGCCGGACTCTCCTTTGATATCGTCGCATGCTTCTGCT
>CALMBS010000147.1 GCA_937860285.1 uncultured Chloroflexota bacterium | reverse complement strand
CCCCGGGGCGGACGGCGCGGGCCGGGGGCGCGACTTCTCCCGGGGCGTCACCCTGCTGGTCCTGGCGGTGGCCACCAGCATCGATGCCCTGGCGGTGGGCTTGAGCTTCGCCTTTCTCTCGGTGAGCATAGTGGTCCCGGTGGTGACCATAGGGGTGGTGGCCGCGCTGATCACCGGGGTCGGGTTCCTGGTGGGCCGGAGGGCCAGCCGGGTGCTGGGCAAGAGGGCCGAGACCCTTGGCGGGGTCATCCTGATCGCCATCGGGCTGCGGATCCTGCTGTCGCACCTGCTTTGAGAATGCGGTTGGCCGGCCGGTCAGTCTCAAGTGAGTCCTGGTGGGGAAGGACTCACACCCCCCAGGTTGAGACTGGCTGGCCGGCCAACCCTTCAGGAGAGGCTTGCAGAGGTGACAAAACTCTCCCAGAAAACGAGAAACCGACCTTCCAAGGTCGGTTTCACTATTGACTCCCCGGCGCCCAAGTGACCACATACAGGCGGCGGTTCAACGTCTCCGGTCTGTGCTGTCGATGACTCTTCTAGCCTATGATCTTCTCCGGTCACCCACTTAGTCGCTCAAGTCCCCCGGTTCCTTCACCGTGCTGCCCGGGCGTACCGGCCTGCATCATGGCTGCCATTAGGTATTTGAACCTATTCCATTGACAAAAAAAGTGTGGTATGCTACTAACCCGAAATCGGCCGGGTGCTAATTAAAATGAGGGAGGTGCACAGGTGCGCAATTGTCTGAGAGTGGTCTTTGTGGTGGCGCTGGTCCTGATGTCACTGGCGGGGATCGGCGGCGGGGCGGTGACAGCCGCCGGCAGCGGGTCGATCCTGGGCTACGTGTATATCGACGGCACGGCCACCCAGATCGACAATGCCACGGTGACGGTCTACGACTCGGACTGGAACTGGGTTGGTGTGGACCGCACCGGTTCCGGCGGCTACAGCGTGGCCAACCTGGGCACGGGCGATTACTACGTGATGGCGGAGGCCGTCGGCTACTACTCGGAGTACTACGACAACGCCACCACCCGGAGCGGGGCGACCGCGGTGGCCGTGGTCGATGGGAGTCCCACTGTAGGCAAGAACTTCTACCTGGTACCGGGCAAGTCGATCAAGGGAACGGTGTGCGACAACGCCACGAACCCCATCGGGCATGCCTATGTCGAGGTGGTGGACAACCTGACACTCTCCCCGAAGGGTACGGCCTGGTCGACGGACAACGGCAGCTACAGCATCACGGTAGCCCCGGGCACGTACAAGGTCAGGGCCATGGCGAATGGGTATGACACGGAGTACTACAACAACGTGAGCAGCTCCGGCTCCGCTACGCCGGTGGCTCTCCCCGACGACGCCGACGTGACCGGCATCGATTTCAGCCTGGCGGTCTCTGAATCAATCGCCGGCCAGGTGTTCCAGGACGACAACGTT
Organism: uncultured Chloroflexota bacterium; assembly: GCA_937860285.1. Lineage (GTDB taxonomy): Bacteria > Chloroflexota > Dehalococcoidia > UBA2247 > RBG-13-53-26 > JAFGCL01. Next base: position 5,199 of record CALMBS010000147.1, on the reverse strand, counting down.
ACGCCGCTGGTCGGCGCCACGGTCACGGCCTACAACACCGGCGGCCAGTATGTGAGCTCCGGCAAGTCATCGAGCGACAACGGCTCGTACTTCATCAACCTGCTGGTCCCCGGGGACTACCGCATCGTGGCCACCGCCGCGGGGTATGTGCCACAGTGGTGGGACAGCCATTCGCTGGCTTCCGAGCCCAGTGACCCGCTTCCTTTGTGGACTGTCGGGGACTGGGTCACGGTGACAGCCGAGAACCAGACCGCGGGCTGCAACTTCCGGATGCTGCCCAAGCAGGCGGTAGCCACCAGCGGGTACGACAACGTGACCACCATGACGGCCACCCTGAACGGCAACCTGACCTCCCTGGGCGGATCGACCACGGTCAACGTGCGCTTTGACTGGGGAACCACGACCGCGTATGGCAGCCAGACTACCCTGCAGGCCATGAGCGGCAAAGGCTTCTTCACCGCCGGCCTGGCCGGGCTCACGCCGGGGGCCACCTACCATTTCCGGGCGGTGGCCGTGGGCGGCCTGACCACGTACGGCGATGACATCACCTTCGTGGCCACCCCTCTGGGAGTGCCGGCGGTGACCACCGACGCCGAGAGCGAGGTGAGCACCAGCACGGCCAAACTGAACGGCAACCTGACCGACCTGGGAACGTCAGCGAATGTGACCGTGTCCTTCGAGTACGGCGCCACGGCGGCCTACGGCTCCACTACCACGGGGGAGCTCAAGACCGCTACGGGTACGTTCGTCGCTGCCGTGACTGGCCTGGCCCCGAACACCCTCTACCACTTCAGGGCGGTGGCGGTGGGCGATGGCGGCCCGGCTTACGGCGCCGACCGGAGCTTCACCACCCTGGGGGCGGCGCCCGCGGTGACCACGGACAACGCCACCGCGGTGGGCACCAGCTCGGCCACACTGAAAGGGGCGCTGACCTCGCTGGGCACGGAGGCCAGCGTCGTTGTGTCCTTCGAGTGGCGCGTGGCCGGCGGGCTTTGGGCCGAGACCACGCCTCAGACCCTGACGGCCGCCGGGGCCTTCACCGCCAATCTGACCAGCCTGAGCGCCGGCACGGTGTACTTCTTCAGGGCCAAGGCAGATGGCTACGGCGCGCCGGTAGTTGGCCTGGAGAGCAACTTCACCACCACCGCCATTGATAACGACGGCCCCGTGATCTCCTCCCTGACCCACTCGGATGAGACCTCATCCTCGGCCATCATCAAGTGGACCACGGACGAGGCGGCGACCAGCCAGGTGGAGTACGGGCTGACCGGTGACTACGGCCAGGAGACCGAAGAGAACACCAGCCTGGTGACCAGCCACAGTGTAGAGCTGACCGGGTTGGAGGCTGGCAAGACCTACTCCTACCGGGTCATCTCCAAGGATGCCGCCGGCAACGAGACGATATCGGAGGGCATGACCCTGGAGACCGAAGGCGGCGGCGGCGGGGTGCCGGTATGGGGCTGGGTCCTCATCGGCCTGGCCGGCGTGGCGGTACTCGGTGGCGGAGGGCTGTTGCTCCTGAAGGGCAGGGCGCCCAAGCCGGAGTAGACTCCCGGGATTCCAGAACGCGCACAGGGCGGGCAGGGTTGCCCGCCCTGCTTTTTTGGGGCCGTGCCCGGATGGAATTGACACCCGGTCCGGGCGTGCCTACACTGAGGGCCGAAGGAGACCGGGCGGTGAGAAGCATCGAGGGGGTCAAGGCGTGGCTGTCAACCGACTACGAGGCGAGGACCTTCTGGGGCCGCGTCTTCTCCCCGGAAGCGGCCGTGACGGCCTTCTCCTTCATGCTGGCGGACCTCATCGACAAGCCGCTGTGGGTCCTGGGCGTGATCACCGACGGGAGGTTCATCGCCCATACCCTGCTCATATGGGTCCTGGTGGCCGGGGCCTTCTACCTGGTGAAGCCGGCCTACGGATGGTTCTCCCTGGCCGGGGGCCTGGTGCACCGGCTGCTGGATGTCTTCGGGTTCATGCCGTGGTTCTTCCCCTTCAAGCAGTACGACTGGCCCACCTGGGACTACCACAGGGTCGTCACCTGGTACAACATCCTCTTCACCTTGGTGGAAATGGCCGTGGTGGTGGTGCTGGTGTCGCTGTCGGTGGCGGCCGTGATGAGCTTCTGGTCGCGCATCAGGAACGGCCGTTCCCGGAGTGGATGACCTAGACCGGGCCCGGGGGCGGCTGCCGCCTGTCCTCGCCGGAGCGCTTCTCACCCAGCCTGCGGTACTGTATCACGAAGACCACCAGGGCAAAGACGGCGATGAGGCCCATCGCGGTGATCTCCAGGTAGAGCACCACCTGGTTGTCCTCCTCAAAGCAGATGTGGCCGTTCATGGCGATCAGCGTCAGCTGGACGATCCAGGCCACGGCCATGGCCAGCAGCAGTACCTGTGCCGCCAGCACGACCATGCCGAATCTGAGCCGTCTGCCAAAGAACAACTGGCTGACCTCGCAGTCCCTTCCTGCTGCTGTATTCTGTTGTCTGGAGGTGCTCCTGTCAACCCCCAAAGCGGCGGGCCCTACACGGGCGGCCGGCGCTTCCTCCACTGCATGGCCAGGCGGCTGACCAGGAGGACCGCCGCGCCTGCCGCGGCGGCGGCGGAGACTATGGGCCACAGGCCGGTGCCGGGGCGGGGCGCCTCCGCCGGGGCCGGCAGGCCCTCGCCTTCCAACCCTTCGTCGGAGGCTGCGGCGGCGTCCTCGTTCACAGCCGGCGAGACATTGCCCGGAGCCGGGGAGACCTCGTCCGGAACCGGCGAGACCTCGTCCGGCACGGCCGGCGCCGCGGGCGTCTCGCCCGCCGCGGGAAGGGGGGTCTCGGGTGATGCCGGTTCCGCCGGCTGCGTCGCGCCCGGCTCCGCCGGGCCGACGACGTTCACCGTGAGGCCCGGCGAGGTCTCCGAGACGAGCCCTTCGGGGTCCATGGCGGTGACCGTCACAGTGTAGGTGCCCGGCTCGCCCCAGGCATGCTCGACGGTGGCGGTGGCCCCGGATGGCACCTCCTGCAGGCTGGAATTGGTGCCGTCGCCCCAGTCAAAGACATACTCCAGAGGGTCGCCGTCGGCGTCGCTGGTGGCGGCCGAGTACTGGTAGGCCAGCGATGCCTGGGCCGTGGCTTCCCCGGCCGGTGTGGCAGGCGTCTGCGGTGTGTTGCCGGTGAGGACGGACGGCTGTGCCGGGGGAGTGGTGCCGCCGTAGGAGTTGTCGTGCACCGTCATCCTCTGGTACGCGCTCCCGCTGACCCACTGTGACCAGGCCGCGCTGTCCGCGTTCTGCCTGGAGTCGGCCCCCTTCTTGGTGGTCCAGTTCCAGCTGATTTCGCAACGGGTCTTGGGGATGCCCCGGATGCAGACGTTCGGCTTGCCCGGGTTATCGTAGAACGTGTTGTGGTGTATGTTGAGGACGTTGCCCGCATAGCAGCTGCTCGAGCTGCCGCAGCCATGGCAGTCTACCTGGTGGGAGTAGTACCACCGGCCGTCGACGTCGCCATTATTGGCGTACTTGGCCTCGTAGAAGATGTTGTAGCGCACCTCGTAGCTGTTCGGATGGGTCGAGCCGGCCTGGGCCATGATGTGATGGCGGTTCTCCCGGAAGATATTGCACTCGGCCAGGTAGGCGCAGCTGCCTTCCTCGGCGATCCCGTAGCCCAGCCCGTGCCGCTGGCAGTTGTGGATGTAGCAGTGGTGGATGTGATGGCGGGTGGACTCGTCCAGGTTGCCGCTGTTGAAGTACATGCCCGCCCAGGCGAACTTCGAGATCTCGCAGTTCTCAATCTCGATGCAGGAGGCCCCGTCTATGCCCCGCAGGCCGATGCACGATGCGCCATGGCCGCCTTGCATGCTGCCGGTGGCGATGGGGCCTTCCAGGGTGAGCCCTGATAGCGTGGACCTGGACTGGAGCAGGAGCAGGGCTTCCATGCCGCTGCCGTCCATGTAGGTCCACTTGATCTTGCCTCCCGCTGCCCCGTCCTGGCCGCGGTTCGAGGCGAGGACTACCCCCGATTTCACCGTGCGGCCGTACTCGCCGGGTATGGTGATGGTGGCGCCGTCGGGAATCCAGACCACGTCGCCTGTGGTGGCTGCAGCCAGGGCGCTGGTCAGCTCCGCCGGGGTGGTGACCACGGTGGCGCCTGAAGGCGAGTAGTAGTGGCTGTACCCCGGCCCGCCGCCGGCGGGGTCGCCGGTGGGGTTGGCCCCGGCCCCATACGTGGCGCCGGAGGTCTCGAAGGCCTCCGCCGGCGCAGAGCCAGAGCAGGCGGGGTATGCTGACAGGGCCAGGGACACGACCATGCCCAGGACCAGGGCCAGGGCCACCGCGGCCAGTATCCGTCGTCTCGAAGCGTCTCTTCTTACCATATGGTGTACCTCCATCGTGTTTCTCAGGCCGGCCCCAGCGGGGTTCTCGCTGCGCCCGGCCCGCAGGTGGGTGGCCAGCGAGGACCGCAACTCGTCCTGTGGCTCTGGCGAACAGCTGGTGAAGACTGGTATCAGGGTCGGGCGGGGTGGGCTGGCCTGTTCAATTGGTGTCAGCCAGAGGCGGGAGAGAATCCCGTTGGCGGAGGGTTGTGGGAGATGTGGACGAAGATCGAGGGGCGGCAGTCCTTCTCGTTGCGGGAGGGGGCGGACAGCCACTGCTTCAGGCTGCGGCGGCGGTATGGGGAGCTCGTGGCCGCCGCCGGCCGGCCATGCAGCCTCCTCCGGAAGGGCCCGATCAGCCGCCTGGTGACCGTCTCCAGGGTGCTGCAGGCGGTGTCGCGGAAGAGGCAGGTGACCAGGACCAGAACGTCAAGGGCGGGGTCCAGCGGGGCCCGGCCGTGAAAATACAGGAAAGCTCCGGTCCCCATGGCCGCGGGCAGCAACCGCCCGCCCATCTGGCGGACCAGGGGCCCGAGCGACCTTCCGCCGCGCGACAGGCCCTTTTCCAGGAGAAGAAGAGCCATCAACGCAGACACGTGCGGCGTAGTCGTTTGGTCTGTCAACCACCTCTCCTTCTCAGCCCAACCCGCGCCCCCCGGGGGCTGGGCCGGTGCCCTCCCAGACGTTCGGCGGATGAACGAGGAACAGCAACTATATTCTCTACATAATGAGGTGCCTCTGTCAAGGCGAGGGGTCCTGCGGGGGTCCCGGAATGATTGACATTTCGACCTGACGTGGCTATAATCCGAACAATTTGAGCAGCATAAAATGCTGCCGGCACGGG
>CALMBS010000146.1 GCA_937860285.1 uncultured Chloroflexota bacterium | reverse complement strand
TACGCGGCAGCGGCGGTTGGCGAGGTGAACGTGGTGGCAAAAATGAAGGAAGTTGGCGCTGTAATCGGCGGCGAGGGCAACGGTGGAATAATTTATCCGGCCAGCCATTATGGTCGCGACGCGCTGGTGGGAGTCGCCCTGTGGGAGATCGCCAGGAGAATGCAGTTCGGCGGCCTGGCCAGGGTCGTCGCCTGCGGCCTGGTCGTCATGGTGATGGTGATCAACCTCAGCGCTCGCTATGATTCCCCGTACGTCATCCGCCCCAACACGCAGGTGACCCACCGGGACTGGGCGGGAATGACGTGGTACCTGCAGACAAAGGACCCCGATGTCCTTTCCTACTACGTGGTCAATCCGCCGGACCGGTTCTCCCAGGGTATCCTGGGGGTTGAGGCCACCGATCCCAGGATGGATCTGCCCCGCCTGGCGCAGGTCGAGGACCACTTCGGCTACGGCAGCCACTCTACCCTCGCAGAGCAGTACGATGGCGCCCGGTACCTCAGTATCAACTGGGGTGACAGGGAGATCTACCAGACCGTTTGGCGCGACCTGGAAAGGTGGGTCGATGCTGACTTCGAGAGGCTGGAGGCTGACCCGACGGCCGACCGGATCTACTCCAACGGCAAGGTGGACATCCTGTTCATCGGGCGGTGACCCGCCTCCGGACTCACCCGCCGATAGAGACCGCACATGAAGACCAGCCGGCTCACCGAGATCGATCTCCTCAGGTTTGTCACCGCCCTGGCCATCGTCATCTATCACTACTCCTTCCGGGGCTACGCCGCGGACGGCCTGTCGGTCATGCCCTACCCCGCGCTGGCCAATGTGGCGAAGTACGCCATCTACTCCCCCGAGCTGTTCTTCATGATCAGCGGGTTTGTCACCTTGATGACCATCCAGAGCCGCACGCTGCGCGACTTCGTGGTGTCCAGGGCCGTTCGGCTCTACCCCGCGTTCTGGGTGTGCTGCACGCTCACCTTCGTAGCCATTGTGGCCATCGGAGAACCCCGCTTCTCGGCCACCGTGGGCCAGTACCTGGTCAACATGACCCTGATGAGCGGCTACGTGGACGTGGCCCCCATAGACGGAGTGTACTGGTACCTCTTCGTGGAGCTGCGGTTCTACGCGCTGGTGGCCGTGGTGATTCTCTTCCGGAAGACGCACCTGGCGGAGCAGCTCCTGGCCCTGTGGCTGGTGGCCAGCATTGTCCTTGTCGTCGTGCCCACAGACCACCTGTTCCTCAATGTGCTGCGCGATCTGCTGGTGGTCAGCCACTCGACGTTCTTCATCGCGGGCGCGCTGCTCTATCTGGTCTGGTCGAAAGGCATCTCCGACGCCAGGGCCAGCGCCCTGCTGCTGTCGTGGGGACTGGCGCTCTACCAGTGCATCAAGAACCTGCCGGAGTTCGAACAGCACTACAGCACGGACATGAACGATGTCGTGGTCGGGGCCATCGTCACCGGCTACTACCTGGTCATGGTCCTGATCTCGCTCAAGGCCACCAGTTTCCTGGGAAACCGGAGGTGGACCACGATCGGGGCGGTATCGTATCCGCTATACCTGCTCCACGCCAATATCGGGTTCATGGTCTTCAACGTGGCCTATCCGGAGCTCAACGCCCATGTGCTTCTCTGGGGCACCGTCCTGGCCATGATCACGGCCTGCTTCATCATCCACTACACGGTGGAAGACACGCTCTCCGTTCCTCTGAAAACCGCCATCAACCGCTCTCTGGACGCCGTGCAGCGCCTGACAGCGCGCGTCAATGGCAGCTCCGGGGCATCAGGGAAGTGACAGTGATGGCTCAGGTGACCGCCAGCCACACGTAGACGCTGGGGTAGGGTGCGGGTTCGGACGCCTCGTAGAGCACCTGGTCGCCGGAATGGAGGGTCAACCTGACTTCGTTCATCTCGGAGAAGGGATAGACCAGCTCCGGCGCCCATACCTCCCCGGCCGGCTGGTCCGCGGGACCGGTGGCGGACACCGCCACCGGTCCTCCCCCCTGGCCTCCGGACACCCGGACGTCGATCTGGTAGCCGGCGGGGTCCGGTCCCTCATGGCGCACTCTGGCGCACAACCGGTCCTTGCCCACCCACAGCCCGAGTGATGTGGCGCCCCCGTCGCCCACCCCCCGATTCTCAAACAGCCGGAACTCAGCCCTCTGCAGCTCGACCACCCCTTCGCCTGACGGGTGGTCCGCCCGGGCACCCGCTTCCAGCATCACGGTGTTCCCCTCGATCGATTGCACCAGGGCCACCTCTTCGCCGATCAGGATGCGGTCTCCGGCCTCAAGGGCCAGGGCCGATTCCACCTTCAGGGCCGTCACCGGGGCGGCGCCTTCGCCCACCGGGACCGCCACCGGCTCCGTCAACCGGGTGCGCGCCGAGGGCTGCGCCGGCACCACGGTGACCTCGCCTTCCCACTTCTCGCCGTCGCCCAGTGCGATCGGGCCGATCGGCGGCAGTGAGTACTGGCCCATCAGCGGCTCTATGGTGTAGGTCATCACTTCGCGCTCATGGTTGACTATCCCCATGGTTACGGTCAGATGCTCGCCGGCAGCCAGCTCCCCGGGGAGGTCTTCCGCCCCCAGCAGGTAGAACTCGGTGAAAGCCTCTCCGGCCCTCGGGTTGACCACGGCGTAGGCCAGAGTGGCGCCGCCACCCACCACCGCCAGCACCAGAAGGACGGACAGGATGGACTCCAGCACGTTGTGAGGCCCCCTGTCACCCAGCAGGAGGCTGAGAATGGAGACCGGCCAGTCCTCCTCCGCGACCTTCCGCCGGCGGTACCAGCCCACAACAGAGAGCACCGCGACGAAGGCGGTGAGGCCCACCAGGATGGGGTACAGGCGGATCTCCCAGGCCACGGACAGGATGAGCCCCATGCCGGACGTGATGATGACGGAGAGGCCCACGGAAAGGGCCAGCCGCTCCCCGGCCTCGAGATCGCTTCTCCTGGGCAGGAGGCTGGCCACCAGTACGTAGCCCGGGAAGAACAGCAGGAACGGCAGACCCAGGACCACGCGAGCCGGCCAGGCATCGACGAGTGAGACAATGAGTATCAAGACCAGTGACCAGAGGTTGATGAGAAGCAGCTCGTACCTGGCGGCGGCCCTGGCCATCATGCGCCTGCCCGCCTAAGCGCCCTTCGCCCCGATGCGTACATGCAGAACAGTCTCGTCCATGGCTATGTCGATGGACGCCATTCTACCACAACGATGGTGAACCCAACCAACGCGCCGGGCCCGGCCGCCGCCGCCGCGCGGTCCCGGACCGCCACTTGAGAGGGTGCCCGGCCCGCCGGTCCGCAGATAAGATCATATTCTGTGATGGCGGGAGCTTCTGTTGTGACGCCGATGAGAGCCCTCCGTGATAACCTGGCAGCACTCCCGGTCCCTCCCCGAAGCAACGGCCAATGAAGACACCCGCACTGATCGTCCTGTCACTCGTTTCCATCCTGGCCAGCCTGGCCGCCATCGGCGGCCAGCCGGCACCGCTGCAGGCAGACTCCGGCATTCCCCAGTACGGGTGCCCCGACCTGCTGTACGGCAGCCCCATCGGGGGCGGTAACGGCTACCTGGACACCGTTGAGCCCGGCGAGGCCCAGTACGTCGTCAGCACCGCCGCCGCTCTGAAGACCGCCCTGGCGACGGCCGCCGCGGGCGAAACCGTCTACGTGGCGGACGGGGCCACCATAGTCTTGAACGACTACGCCATCACCACCGACCACAGACCTCCCTTCAAAGGGGAGCGCACCGGGTTCTACGTCCCGCCCGGGGTAACGCTCGCCGGCGGCAGAGGCCGCGCCAGCGAGGGGACCATACGCCTCGCCTCCGGCTTCTACAATACCAGCGTCTTCAATCTCATAGCCCTCGGCGCCGGGGCCAGGGTCACCGGGCTCCACATCGATGGCCCTCAGGACTCAGTAGAGGGCGGCAACCTGTGGATCGGGGTAGAGGGCGCTTCCGGTTCGGAGATCGCCAACTGCGAGATCCACGGCTTTGGCTACTGCGGGACGCTGTGCTACGGCGGCTACGTCGATGTGGTCGACTTCTGGATACACCACAGCTACATACACCACTGCCGGGGCACGGGCTACGGCTACCCCGTCGGCGTCAGCTCCCCGGACATCTCCCACAGCGCCTCGGCCATTGTCGAGGGCAACATCATCGATTACGGGCGGCACTGCATCTCCGCCTCCAGAGGGGGGACCAGCTACACCTTCCGGTACAACCGCCTGGAGGCCAATGCCGCCTTTGAGTGGCAGTGCGACGTTCACGGGCAGTGCGATGACGGCGGCGCCTATCTCCAGATGGACGGCGGCACGTACATCTACCCCGCCGGCGTGAGAATCGAGGTATACAACAACACCTCCCTCTGCACCATCACCAACGGCTACAACGAGTTCTGCTGCATCAGGGGGCTTCCCCACGAGAGCGTCAGCGTCCACCATAACTGGTGGGTGGGCACCGGAAACACCAATGTGACGCAGCACCTGGAGTACATAACGGGCTACATGTACCTGTCCAACATAGGCACCCAGGCGACACGGCCCTACGCCCGCATGGAGCAGCACGACAACTGGGCGGGCCCGACGGCCCCGCCGTCAGCGAATCGGGCGCCCGTGCTGGCCGCGGTGGGCCACAGGGCGGTGGCCGAGCGGGAGACACTGGCCTTCACCATTGCCGCCACCGATGCGGACGGCGACACCCTGACGTATTCCGCCTCCAACCTGCCCTCGGGAGCCACCTTCAACCCGGCGACCCGGGCCTTCTCGTGGACCCCGGGAGAGGGCCAGGCGGGCGTCTATGCCGGCATTCGCTTCCAGGTCTCTGACGGCGATCTGGTGGACTCGGAGGACATAACCATAACGGTGAGCCAGGCGGTCTTCCCGGACGCCAACGGTGACGGGGTGGTCAATGCCGCTGACATCACCTGCCTGGAGAGGATCATCGTCGGCCTGGAGGGCGTCACTCCCGGCGCCGATGCCAACGGCGACGGCACGGTCAACGTCGCTGACATAACCAGCATAGAGAGGGCCATTGCCGGCCTGTAGTCCCAAATCGCAGCCAGGGAAAGGAGCACTATGAAGACGGCGCTCGGAACTCGAAGGAACATGGCCCTGATGGGCATCATCGGGCTGCTCGCAGGGGCCGTGGGACTGCATGGCGGCAGCGCGGTGGAAGCCGCCGCCACCGCCGTCAGCGTCGATGCCCCGGCAGAGGTGGTGGAAGCCAGCAGTTTCACCGTGAGCGTCGACATCGCTGACGTTTCGGCCCTCGACGCCGGGCAGTTTGACGTTGCCTTCGATCCGTCCCTGGTCCAGCTCCAGGATGTTACGGACGGTCAGATCGGGGCCACCGAGATCCCGGTCGATCTGTGGAACCCGATGAGCGCCGGGACCTGCCGTGTGATTGTCAATGTGCCCGGGGTTCCCGGCGTGACCGGCTCGGGCACCCTGGCGGTCCTGCACTTCCAGGCGGCGAGCTCCGCCACCGGAGGCAGCTCCATCAGCCTCTCCAACGGTTTCCTGAACAACAACCTGGCAACGCAGATACCGGCTACGTGGACCGGGGATTCGGTGGCCGTGTGCGACGCGCTGGTCATCAGCACCACCGCGGCGCCTGACGCAGAGGCGGGGGCAGCGTACTCAGCTGCCCTGGCGGCCACCGGCGGAAACGGCAGCTACGCCTGGTCCATCGTGTCAGGCAGCCTGCCGGAGGGCCTCTCCCTCAACGGCTCCGGAGTCATCTCGGGCACGCCGACGACGGCCGGCGATTTCGCCTTCACCGTCCAGGTGACCGACGGCTACCTCTCGGCCTCCAAGTCCCTGAGCATCCACGTGACCTCGGAGGACGGGGACGCCAACGCCGATGGCGTGGTGAACTCCGCCGACATGACCGCGGTGGAGAGGATAATCGTGGGCCTGGAGGCCGCCACCGCCGGCGCCGATGCCAATGGTGACGGCCTGGTCAATACGGCCGACATCACCAGGATAGAGAGGATCATCGCCGGCCTCAGCTGACAGCCGTCGCTGCGAGGGGAATGGAGAGCATGAACAGAGCTGCACTGGCAGGGTTGCTGGCGGGGGCGCTGGCCCTGTGTCCGGCCGGCTGCGCTCCGGCGATGGCGGAGGGCATCCCCAGCGTCGAGCTCGACGCCCCTGCCGCCGTGGCCGCAAACAGCGACTTCACCGTCAGCATCAATATCAGTGACGTGGCCGCCTTCGACGCCGGCCAGTTCGACGTTTCCTTCGACGAATCGCTGGTCGAGCTGGAGGACGTGACGGCGGGTCAGATGGGGGCGACCGAAATCCCGGTCGACATCTGGAACAAGATGAGCGCCGGGACCTGCCGCATCATTGTGAATGTCCCCGGCTTTCCCGGCGTCAGCGGCCCCGGCAGCCTGGCGGTCCTGCACTTCCATGCCGCTGACTCCGCCGCCGGCGCCAGCAGCCTGGACCTCTCCAACGGTTTCCTCAACACCAACCAGGGAGTGGAGATCGCGGCCACCTGGACCGGGGATTCCGTAACCGTGGGGGACAATCCCACACCCTCCACCCCCGATCCGGGCTCTCCGGACAGCGAAAACCCGGAAGGCGCCGCGGCCCGGACACCCGTATTCCGGTGGTGGGTGCTGGGCGTCATCATCGGGGGAGCGGCCGTGCTCATCGCCGCTACAGTGGCCGGTGTGCTCTGGCGCAGGGCCCGGATGATGAGGCCGCGGGACAGCTAGGGTCAGACCTTCTCCAGCCAGGCAGACTGCCAGAAGTAGAAGCAGTTCCGGCCGCAGGGGCGCAGATAGGCGGTCCGGCCGTTGCAGCAGGCCCCCTCCAGAAGATAGATGCCGCGGCACTTGCACATCTTCTGCTTGGCCTCATCGTAGAAGCGGTCCACCCTCTTGAAGACCCGGTATTCCTGGCCGCAGCAGTTGAACATCTCCTTCTGGAATGTGCATCCCCTGGTCTTCCTCTGCCGGTCCAGGGTCAGCCGGATGTCGGCCTCAGAGCGCACCCTGACCATGTCCCCCGCCTCAATCGGAGGCTGGTCCCCCTGAGGGACAGGGGCCGCGCCGCCCGCCGGCCGCAGCCGCTGGGAGAGCAGCTTCCAGTACCATCTCTTCTTCCTGATCAGGTACTGCCACCTGTCGCTCACCCGGGAGTTCTTCTCTCCGATCTCGCCGATGCATTCCAGCTGACACTTCATCTTGTGGCTCCGACCCTGGTCCGCTCTAGCCGGCCGGGCTACGCGGCCTTCTCCAACCAGTCCTCATGCCACAGCAGGAAGCAGCCGTGGTCGCACTTGAAAGCAAACTCGCCGGCGGCCCCATCGCAAACCAGGTGGTCCAACACGTACAGGGGGGCGCGGGGCCTGATACTCCTCTTCAGGTGCTCATTGAAGAAGCTGTCGACGACCCTCTGCACGGGAAAGGTCTGACCGCAGTAGCCCCACATCTGGTCCATGAAGACCAGGCCATCGAGCTTGCAGCTGGCGCCCACGGACCGGGAAATGGCCTCCGGGGTCTTCACCCTGACCGTCTCCCCTTGCTTGAACCCCGGCGCCCTGCGCCGCCTGCCCAGAAGCATCCCTCACCCCACCCGACAAGTCCCGGCTGCCGCCCGCATTGTAACCGGTATTCTAGCCACGAGAGCGCGGCATTGTCAAAGGCCCTCCGCCGGTCCGCGGCTCTCTCCATGATGATACCAGGTGCAGGGCGGCGGCAGCGGCCCAGGCCGCCAGAAACAGGACCACAGCCCAGGGCCGGTCGGCCTCCTCGACCACTTGATAGGCCAGCAGAGCATAGGCCAGGCAGACGACGAGGCAGAAAGCGCCGCCGGTGCGGTGCGACCGCCAGGCGGCCAGGGAGGGGCACACGGTGAGGGCCACCACGCACAAGGCGGCGGGGACGGTGGGCCAGGCCGAGTCATACCTGGCCTTGCCGGCCAGAAGGACCGCCACGGCCGACGCGGAGAGCAGCGTCCCCGCCATCCTGGCGGTCCAGCACAGAGCGCCGCCGTGCGCCGGTGGCGGATCACTCACCGGCATGCCTTCGCCGCCAGCCGACCGAGTTCCGGAATGCCCCTGAAGAAGCTGAGCCACCACCCAGAGCAGGGCCCATATCGCCATCAGCGCCCCCAGGACCGCCAGCAGCTCCAGCGCCGTGAGCAGCAGATTGTCCAGAGTTAAGACAAAATGGTAGTCATACGGGGTGAAGTCATAGTGCCGGAAGGGATAGAACCACGGGTTGTAGCTCCGGCCGCTGGTATCGAAGAACAGGTGCGTCATCGAGGCGCAGAGGGCCAGCAGGCCATAGGTCCACTTCACCGTGGCGAAGACGAACGCCACCACCAGCACCATGAGCAGGGTGTGCCCCATGTACCTCCCGTCCGGGATCACCCCCAGCAACCACAGAGGCTTGTCGATCAGGTCCGGCAGCAGAAAGCACAGCCCGGCCACCAGGATCTCCGGCCTGACAAGGCGGACAGCGCGGCTCACGAGGCTGGTCTTCAGGCTGTGTTGCTCCATTCTCCCTATCCCAGGGTCCGGCCTGCACTCAGAATGTTACCATTAACGCCGCCGGGGGGCGAACAGGATTGGCCCCCCGGCGGCATCATCCGGTGGAGGGCTGTTCCTGAAAGTGATTGACACCCTGACTTTGCGATAGTATTCTGTAGTCATCGTATCGACCGTTGTCGCAGCCGCGGGTCGGGGCAGACAGCCTGCGGGGCAGAGGGGAACCACAATGGCCAGCAACAGCGTTTCGCCTGCGGCGGCATTCCAGGGCCGGAAGGACGAATTGACGACGGCAGAGGAAGACCGCAAGCAGCAGAAGCCCGGACCGGGCCCGGCACAGGACGCCAAGACCACCCGGAAGTCGGGCGGTCACACCATACCCGTTCAGATGTTCTAGCCGCGCCGCCGGCCGGATTCGCCAGGATAGAATGAGGGTGGGCAATCTGTGCCCACCCTCTTTGCATACTTTGAGGGGACGCCCTCGGCGTCACTTGATGGTGAAGCTCCACCCTGCGGTCCAGGCACTGGCGTTGCCGGCCCCGTCCACCGACCTGACCCTCCAGTAGAAGACCCCGTCGGGCATGGAGGACAGGTTGTAGTACGACCCGGTCAGGGTCTTGTTGACCATCAGCGAGGAGAAGTCGGCGTTGTTGTCCACCTGGAGCCGGTAGCTGACGGCGCTGGTGTACGTCACCGTGCTCCAGTCAAGGGGGCACCTGGTGCTGTAGACGACAGTGCCGTTGGCCGGCGACAGCGGCGTGGGAACCGGCGGGACGCCGGTGGTCCCGGACCCGGTGCCGGCGATAGTTACCGCGAGCGAAGGCGACCACGCCGAGACGCCGCCGCTGGCGTCCGTGGCCTTGACCCGGACGGCGAAGGTGCCGGGCTGCGTCCAGGCATGGCTGGAGGAAGCGGTGGCCCCGGAGCTGAACTGCGCCGTGGTGGCGCTGGTCCCATCACCCCAGTCAATAGTGCAGGTCACCTTGTCCCCGTCGGGATCGGTGGTCTTCACGGAGTAGGTGTAGGAGGTACCCGTCTTTCCGCTCACCGTGCCCGCCGGCGCCACGGGCGTCAACGGCGCCTGATTGGCGGTGCCGCCACCGGCAGGGGGCGCCGCGGTCCCGTACCAGTTGTCATGCATCTCCATGCGCACGAACGCCCCGCCTTGGGGGGCCGAGTACCGGTAGCCCGGCAAGGCATCCATGTACTGGGCAATGGGGCCCAGCAGGAACCGGGTGCCGTCCTGGTTGATGTGGCTCCAGCGGTAGGTCGAGGCCAGGTAGGTCCAGTTGTGGTGAACAGATATGAAGCCGGCGCTGTAGGGGATGCCCCTGATGCCCACGAAGACGTGGTCGGTGCAGAGCGAGGTGTTGTTGTATATCTCCACGTCCTCGCCGGCAGGGTAGATGTACTCCGCGCCGTCCTTGGCGCCGTACTTGGGATACTCGTCGTTCTGCCCGTGAACGTCAATCTGGCTGTTGGTGCAATGCGCTCCGAGCTGGTTGTACCGGAAGACGTAGCTGGTCCTTCCCTTTTCGCCGGATATGAAGTGGCGGGCGTAGTCTATCTTGTTGCCCTCCACCAGGGCCGAGGCTCCGGTATAGATGTCCTTTCCGGCCACGCCGACGGTGTAGCCATAGCCCTCCTGCTGGCAGTGGTGGATGTAGTTGTGGTGAATCCAGACACCGGTGATGCTCCGGTACACCATCACGCCGGCGTAGCCGAAGCCGTGGATCTCGTTGTTGTGGATCTCGGAATCGACCCCGGTCCAGATACCGGCCCACAGAGACCCCCCGGTGGTCCCGTCCTGTACGCCCACTATGGTCAACCCGCAAACGTCGGCCCCGGTGCCGCAGCCCACGGCCACGTACCCCCCGCTGTTCTTGGGGTACAGGCTGGACGAGATCTTGATGGTCCCACCGGTGACGCCGGCCCGGCCCCTGCCGCCGGCCAGTGTCACCCCCGCTTTGACATAGCACCCATAGTAGCGCCCCCGGTAGGAGCCATACCAGTTGCTGGAGTCAATGGTTATGGTGGCCCCGTCGGCCACATACACTGTCTGCCCCGCCACCGCCGCCGCCAGGGCCGATTTCAGCTGGGCCCCGGTGCTCACCACGTACTGGGCCTGGCTCGGGGAGACCGTTTTCAGGTAGCCGGAGCCGCCGCCAATGGGGCTCCCGTCCAGGGTCGCCGGGCATCCGTAGGCGGATGCCGCTGCCGCAGCCCGGACCGCCGGCATCGGCACCAGGGAGACAGCGCCGAGGAACAGAGCCAACACTATCGATACCAGGCACGCCTTGATCAACCATCTTCTCATTAGAGTTGTACCTCCATCACGTTTCTGGCCTCACCCCACCCCGTGCCTCTCCGCGCCGCGCGCGGGAGAGGCCGTGGTCTGAGCCCCCTGCCGGGAACTGTGCTGCAGCGCAATGTGTCACGCCGGACCGGCACGGAATGCGGGTGGAATGGGGCTGCCCTATTCTGTTAGATGCAGTGGGGGGAAAGTGATGGTACCGGGGGTGGAGGGTTGTGCGAGATGTGAACGGAACGGAAGGGACGGGAGTTCTTCTCGCAGCGAGAAGAGCTGCTGAGCAGCTGCCTGAGGCTGCGGACTCTGCCTGGCAGATTCGCGCTTCTGGCCCGGCGGCTGTCCCTCAGCCTTTGCCAGACGGGGGCAATGAACCGCTCGGTGAGCACTTCGAGGGCGGTGCTGCAGGCCGTGTCGCAAAGGAAGCAGGTGGCCATGGCCAGGACTACCAGGGAATCCGCGCTGGCTGTCGCCTGGATCCTGGTGACGGCCTCCGACCAGAAGCCCTGCAGCCAGCGAAAGAACAGGCCGCTCCGGGCCACTAGAGGCAGGGCCCGTATCTTCCGCAGCACGGACCCCACCGGGGGCTTCAGGCTCAAGCACGCTCCCATCAGCGGGCTCTATTGTACACGGGCCGCCGGTTACGGTGTCAATCAGCGCGGGCGATATTCAACATCGTAGCCACTCCGACCGGGTAAGTGGTACCATGTCAGAGGCACCTCGGCAGGAGAGGGCCTGCCTGCAGGCGTCCGGATGTATGAGGGAATGAGGCGCTTCGCCCGAGACGTCGGCTTCTCCTTCGCCAGCCTGGCGATATCCGCACTGGTGCATTTCGTCCTCCGCGTCTTCATAGGCAGCTATCTCGGCGACAGCAAACTGGGGCTGTACACCCTCTCGTTCACGGTCTACTCCCTCGGCATGCTGTTCGGCGCCTTCGGCATCGGCGCCGCCCTCACCAAGTACGTCGCCGAGCTCCGGGAGGACGTACCGCGGACCCGCGGCCTGCTGACCAGCGGGGTCATCGAGTCCTTCTTCCTCGGCTGCATCATCGCACTGGTGTTCTACGCCGCCGCCCCAGCCATCGCCAATCGATTCTTCCACATGCCCGAGCTGGCCGGGCTGCTGCGCATCGTGTCAATCGCCTTCCCCTTCATAGCGGTGGAGAAGGCCACCCTGGGCTTCCTCAACGGCCTCCGGCAGATGCGCCTCTTCGCCATCATCAACATATCCCAGAACGTGCTCATGGTGGGCATCACCATAACGCTGGTGCTGCTGGGACACGGGCTGACCGGGGCCGCCTGGGGCCTGGTGCTGCCGGTGGTCATCCTGGGCCTCTTCTCACTGTGGACCGTGCGGCAGTCCCTGGCCAGGCCCGAACTATCATCCTTCCTGGCTGCCTCCCGGCTGCTCCTCGGCTTCGGCGGCTTCGTGGTCCTGGCCAACGGCATCGGGCTGATGCAGAGCTATACCGACAGCGTCATGATAGGGTTCTTCATGAAGGACGTCGACGTCGGAGTGTACGCCGCCGCCGTGACCCTGTCGCAGGCAGTCCTGCTCCCATCCCAGGCCATGCAGATGATCACCGGGCCGGCCATAGCCACGCTGTGGGGAAAGGGGGACCGGCCGGGCATCGAGAAGATGGTGAACGACACCCTGGTGCTGACGGTGGGCTTCATCATGCCGGTGGCCTTCGCCGCCATCATGCTGGCCCCGGACCTCCTGAGGATCATCTTCCCCGACGAGTTCCTGCCCGCGGCCGATTCCCTCCGCATCCTCCTGGTAGGCAGCGCCTTCATGGCCGTCTGGGCCTCCATCGGCTCAGCCCTCTCCAGCACGGCCTACGTGAGGGTCATCTTCCTCCTCAGCGCCACCAGTTGGGCGGCGAACATACTGCTCAACGCCCTCCTGATTCCGCACCTGGGCATCGAGGGCGCGGCGGCCGCCACCTCCGCCGCCCTGGTCCTGGGGACCGTGCTGCAGCTCTATGCCACCCAGAGGCTGGTCGGCATAAGGATGCGCTGGGGCTGGCTCTGCACGGTCACGGTCTTCATCCTCCTCCTCGGCGGCGGCTGTTACGCCTTGTCCCGGGTGACCAGCCCCTACGCCTGCCTGGCCATCTTCCTGGTCCTGTTCGCCGCAGTATATGTCCGGTTCTTCCTGGGGAAGGAGCAGCTGGACCTCCTGAAAGGGCTGGTCAGGAGGGTACACGGCCCCGGGCCGGAGGTGTAGAATACGCCGCGTGGTGATCGACCTGCGCGAGGCCAGGAGGTATATCATCGATGTTGCCGCCATCCGGCAGCCTGCAGCCTGACACAGAGGCCTACGACCTCTTCACCAGGAAGGAAGAGTACGCCGCGGCCGGGCTCGACGAGCGGGGACGGTTCGCCCGCGCTTTGTGCGCCAACCAGGACATCCTGGACCCGGTGGTGTCGCGGCTTCTGGTCGAACGCGGCTACCGCCCGACGTACCCGGACGGCAAAGCGTTTGCCCTGTGCCTCACCCACGATGTGGATGACATCTATCCCCCGCTGACGCACATTGCGCTGTCTTCCCTCTACTGCGCCAGGGCCTTCAACTTCAGCCAGATGGCCCGCCAGGTCCTGTGGAAGCTGAACCGCAGATGGCCGTCTCCCTACCTCAACTTCAGGCGGATCATGGCCCTGGAGAGCCGGTACCACGCCCGGTCGACCTTCTACTTCATGGCTACCGAGCGGGATGTCCATCGCTTCCGGTACCGGATCGAGGACCTCCAGCCGGAGCTGAGACATATCGTGGAGAACGGGTGGGACGTCGGCCTGCACACCGGATACTACTCCTTTGACAACATGCCCGGCCTGGCTGCCGAGAAGCAGAGGCTGGAGCAGGCCCTCGGCAGAGAGATAATCGGGTGCCGCAATCACTTCCTTCGTTTCCGGGTCCCGAACACCTGGGAGCTGCTGTCACAGGCTGGATTTAAATACGACACGACCTTCGGGTACCACGACGGCATCGGCTTCAGAAACGGCATGTGCCATCCCTTCCGGCCCGTGAACCGCGACAGCGGCCGGGAGATCGACATAGTCGAGATACCGATGGCGGTCATGGACGCCACCCTGTTCCAGGGCGCCAATCTGGACACCGGCTTCAGCCGGATGAAAGACCTCATTGGCCGGGTGGAGACGTGCCATGGCGTCCTGACCGTAGACTGGCACAACGCCGCCTGGGACAACCCTGCCCGGCAGAAATACGCGGCGCTGTACGAATCCATGCTGGACTACTGTGGCGCCAGGAACGGCTGGTTGACCTCTGCGGACGAGATCTACCGCTGGTTCTCGGGCAGCGGACACCAGAAGCCGCCGACATGAGCACCAGGCTGCTGGTGACCGACGGGGCAAACAAGAATACCCTGGCCGTTCTCAGGGCCCTGGGCCGCGAGCACAGGATCGACGTCGTCAGCCACCAGCCGAGGGGGCTGACCCTGGCCTCCTATTCCCGGTTCTGCGGCCGGACCATCAGGGTTCGAACTGCGGCCTCCGACCTGGATGCGTACGCCGCAGAGCTGCTGGGCATGCTGGCCGGGGACAAGTATGCGGCGCTGATTCCCGTGGGCCTGCAGAGCTGCCTGGCCGTGTCCAGGCGCAAGGCCGACTTCGAGAAGCTCACGGGGGTGGCCATCGCCGACTGGGAACCGATGCAGGTGGCCTATGACAGGGACCGGGCCATGCGCCTCGCCGCCTCCACCGGAGTCCCTATCCCCAGGACCTACCGCCTGACCGACGCCGGCAGTCTCGACGCCATCAACGCTTACCCCGTGGTGCTGAAGGCCAACCACCCCCGGGGGGACCTGGTGAGATACTGCAACGACAGACGAGAGATTGAATGGCACTACGCCGAGGTGGTGAAGCAGGGCGGCACCGGGGCCATCGCCCAGGAGTATGTCAGGGGGTTCGGGTGCGGGTTCTACGGGATCTACGATCACGGCACGCTGGCGGCCCACTTCATGCACCGGCGGATCAAGGAGTTCCCCATCACCGGCGGCCCCAGCGCCGTGGCCGAGTCCTGCTTCGACGGGCGGCTCTTCGAATACGGCCGGAGGCTGTGCGATGCCCTGCGGTGGCATGGCCCGATCATGGCCGAGTTCAAGTACGACAGTCTGGCCGGAGACTACAGGTTGATCGAGATAAACCCCAAGCTGTGGGGGTCCCTGGACCTGACAATAGAGGCCGGGGTGAATGTGCCGGGGATGCTGCTGGAGCTGGCACAGGGGAAACGGGTCAAGAGCACGGGGAGCTACTCGTACCTCAAGTACCGATGGGTCTTCCCTGGTGAGCTGAAGGTCCTGCTCTGCGATCGTTCGTTCAGCAACCTGAAGTCCTTCTTTGCCCCGGGAAGGGACGTGAGGACGAATATCTGGATGAGCGACCCCTGTCCCACCGCCTTCCAGATGGTCAATGGGCTGGCCCAGGGGGGCCTGGCCATGGTCAGCGCCCGAAGGCGCTATCCCCACGGGAAGATCAGGGCTTGACGGGCGGCCAGCCTGTCCGCTCGCCCTGGTGCTGCCTGCCCGGCCCGGCGGCCCTGGGGAGTATGGCCTCCCAGTCGGCGGTCACCCGGTCCGTGCCCATGTCCCGCACCGTGGCCATGGCATTGCCCGCCAGCCTCGCTCGAAGCTCCTCGTCCCCCAGCAGCCGGTCGATGGCCCTGGCGAATCCGTCAACGTCATCATGCTCCTGGACCAGCAGCGCGTTCTCGCCGTTCCGGACCACGTCCACTATGTCCCCACAGTCGGAGGTGACGCACGGCGTCCCGCACATCATGGCTTCGATGAGCGCGAAGGGGAATCCCTCGCGCTCCGAGGTGAGGACGAAGACCCTTCCGCTGTTGTACCAGGTGGCCACGTCCGTGCGCTGCCCCAGGAAGTCGACTGATGCCCCCATTCCCAGATCGCCGGCCAGCCTCTCCAGATCGCCCCGGCAGGGGCCGTCTCCCACTATGGCCACCTTGAGGTCCGGGCGGGTCTTTCTGACCGCCGCGGCCGCCCTCAGGATCACGTCCACGCGTTTCACGGCCGCCAGCCTCCCCACCGAGACGATGTCGTAGCGGCGGGGGATGTCCATGGGGCGGAACTGCTCCGCGGACACCGCATGATGAAGGAGGAAGACCCTGTCCTCCTTCACACCGTGGGCCACCAGGAAGCCTTTGGTGACCGACCCGGTCACCGTGACTGCCGCGCAGCTCTTCAGAACATGCAGCAGGAGCCTGCCCAGCACCGGCAGACGGCCTTCAGGGTCCACGTTCAGGTGGCCTCCCAGGACGTAGAGCTCAACGGGGCCCGCCAGCAGGGAGGTGCCGACCCGCCGCCCGGTCAGCCTGGCGGCGATGTAGGCTATGACCCCGTGCGGGAACAGCAGGTAGGAGTGCACGTAGTCGGGCTTCTGCGACAGCGAGAGACGGGCCATCAGCCACAGCCGGTAGACGGCCGCCACGGCATCGATCCTGGCCAGCGCCCCGGGCGGGCAATGGTACTCCACTTTGGGCAAGGGAGGTCCGGGCGTATTGCGGACCACCAGTATCCGGTCCACACCCGCTGCCTGCGAGATGGGCCACAGGTGAGCGCCCACGGCGGTATCGCTGAGCTTCATGCCCACCAGGATCTTCATCAGGCCCGCCGTGTCCTCCGCGCCGCGTAGTCCATGCCTACCTGAAGCGAATACCGGGAAGGATGCTGCAGAAAGGTCCGCAGGAAATGCCTCTTGACCTTGCGGCGTTGCGTGCTCCGGCAAGCCGCGACTTCCTCCAGGTATGCCTTCTCCCGGGCCCCCGGGTCTCCGGCACCCGGCGAGTCGATGGATGCGCTCCACTGGCGCAGGCGGCCCAGCGCCTCGTCGCGCTGGCGGCCGGACAGGATCTCGGGCCGGGACATCTGGTTGATGCGCACCGGAATGGCTTCCCAACCCGTTACGCCGGCCCTGGACAGGCCGGTCCGCAGGATGACGCTTTCCCTGGTGTCGGGTCCCGGCATGTCGAACACAAAATTCCCCAGGCTGTAGGCTATCAACCCTCCGTGGTAGTCCTCCAGGCCCTGAAGCACGTGAGGATGGTGTCCCAGTATGACCGCACAGCCGGAGTCGATAATCTCATGCGCCAGCCGCACCTGCCCGGGTGATGGCCGGTGGATGTATTCGTGCCCCCAGTGAAGGGAGACTATCACCAGGTCAGCGTCGTTTCGGGCCCGGGCCACATCGCCGCAGATGTCTCCGGGGTCGTCAACGCTGAGGTACGCAGTCTCGTCATCCACCAGACAGTAGGCCAGAACCGCCAGGCGCAGTCCCCCGGGAGTCAAGACCAGGGGCGTCCTGGCCGCCTCGCGGCTGCCCCCGATCCCCACAAAGGCGATGCCCTGCGCCGACAGAGCGCTCTTGGTTTCCTCCAGGGCCTCAGGTCCGTGCTCCAGGGCGTGGTTGTTGGCCAGCGAGACCACGTTGAAGCCGGCGCGTTTCAGCCCTGCCGCAGCCTGCGGGTCTCCCCGCAATACCAGGGAGCGGACGCGGCCTTTCCGGACACCGCGCGTGGAAAGCACCGCCTCCACATTCCCGAAGACGACGTCCCCGCTTCTGAGGCAGTCGCCGACCAGAGCGAAGGGATAGTCGGGCCCCTCTTTCCGGATGGCAGAGGCCGCCCCGCGACCCAGGTCGAGAGGACCTTCGCCGAGCATGATGTCGCCGACAGCCAGGAGCTTGACGTCATTCTCCGCCGGCATCATACCTCTACGCCGCTGGACTCGATATGACGAACCTGTGCTTGCCGGCCTTCGTGGTGGGGATGTCATCGACATACTCAACGGCAATCTCCACGTCCTGGCCGGCGTGAGAGCGCAGCAGTCCGGTGTAGAGGTCCGTGTCGGTCTGCGTGTAGCCGTCGCCCTTGACCACTTTGACCAGCAGCCTGCTGCCGGCTGTCTGCACCACCTGGAACTGCTTGACCTGGCAGAAACTGAATATCCCGGTGATCGCCACCCCGGACAGCGCCACCCCATTGTCGAACCGTATGACGTCAGTGGTCCTGCCCTCCAGGGACTTGATCACGGGCAGCCCGCGCCCGCATGAGCACCGGCTCTCGCTGAGCACCGCCCGGTCGCCGACCGCGTACCTGATGAAGGGCATGGCGTAGTTGTGCAGGTCGGTGGCCAGGATGTCCGCCGGCTTTCCGGGCCCGGCCGCCTTCCCGTCGGAGTCCACCATCTCCATTTTCGTCAGCTCGGCCGCGATATGATAGCCCTGATGGCTGGCGCACTCAATGGCCTTGGCGGCTCCTTCTATACAGCCGTACTGGTCTTGCACCTGACACCCGAACTGGTTCTCGATGGTACGCCGGTAGCTCAACGGCAGCATCTCCGCCGTGGTGAAAGCCGCCTTCACGCCCTGCAGGCATCTGCCCTGGCTCCTGAGGTAATCGGCAAACAGGTACAGGGCCGTGGGGTATCCCCTTATGAACCGGGGCCGGTACTGCTCGATCCTCCGGGCGTGGGAGGCCATCGTTTCCCGGGTGAGGTGCACCGCCGACAGGGGGACGTTGCGCTCGGCAAACCAGCGCAATCGCTGCGCCACGGAAGGGCGCTCCGGAAGAAGGGCGGAGGCCGCCATGGTGACTCTCTTGTCCCCCAGCCGGTATCCGGCCCATTTCCAGCTGCGGAAGGTGGCCGCCCAGCCGATGGAACGGGCGTCCATCGTCGTATAGTACTGCAGGGGTTTCCCCGTCGACCCGGACGATGTCTCCAGGGACGGATGCCATCTCCGGAAACCCCGCGCCTTCAGATCAGCGTAGTTCTGGCGAACCAGGTCTTTGGTCAGCACCGGCAGCCTGGGCAGGTCATCGACTGTCCGGATTTCCGCCACCGATAGGCCTCTCTCGTCCATAACGCGGCGATAGTAGGGCACGTTCCGATAGGCATGGGCCACCAGCGCGCGCAGCTTGGTGTTCTGCATCTCCACCAGCTCGTCCAGGGACCACCACTGGGACCTCTCCAGAGCGTCCATGTACTTCATCACGTTCGTGCGCAGGACGGCATCGCCAAGGGGGTAGACCACGTGCTGTGTAATCTTCGAGTACACCGTCATCCTCTTCTACTCCATGCGGGCACATCAAGGGGGGTGTTCTTCAGGGGCACCCGTTCAGGATGTCCAGGCTTCGGCCGCCTTCATTGAAGAGCAGGTCCACCACGGACATGTTGGGGCAGAAATCGCCCCAGAGCTGCTGGTACACGGGGTGGACGAAATCGAAGTAGCGGACCTCGACGCCGCGCTTCTCAAATGGCTCTAGCTCCATGTAGCCCCTGCTGCCGCCCACGCTGGGGGAGATGTAGGTGTCCCCACCGACCTCCCGGCAGATCTGGGCCATGAGTTCGCTCTTGGCGCCGGACACGTTCAGCTCGGACGCCCGCCGGAACTCCACGCTGCCGATGCCCAGCATCCGGCAGATGTCCTTCACCAAGACCTGGTTGAGGTCCGCCAGATACTCCCACGGCCTGCCATAGATGTCCCTGAAGTTCTGGGCATACTCCGCGAAGTACGGGGACCGCGCGTAGCAGTGGGTCAGACTGGCCGCCTGTCGCTGGTGCCAGAAATCGCCATCGGCGATCCTGACATCTTTGACCGCCTGATAGTAGCAGCGGCGGGTCAACACGGCAATGGTGAGCCAGCCGGGCCCCTGGGACGTCTTGATCCTGTTCCTGTTGGTGAAGCCTCGTTTCTCATACTGGACGTTGTCCAGGAAGACGAAGACGTCGCAGTGCGCGATCTTGTAGAAGTATCCGATCCAGGGCAGGTAGTTCGGCTGATGGATGGCTACTACTCTACTCACTTCTGTCGGCCTCTCAGAGCATCACCCTCATTACCTCGAATGCCTCGGCGTACTTGCTGCCTATCTGGGTACCCCTGACACTGGCCAGCCCCCTTATGAACTCCTCGTTGAGATATCTCCGGTGCTGCTGCGACCGGTACTGGGACAGGGCGGCCAGCTTCTTGTTGATGTGCTCCTCGTCCAGGGCCACGAAGCCGGTGGTCTCAAATGACAGGTTGTTCCAGGGCAGCTCATAGCCCAGGATGGTGGTGCGGGACCCCTTGAACGCCCTCAGGACCTCATTGATCACCACCTGATGGTCCTGATGGCTGTCTCTCGTGGAAGGGGCGAAGACGAAGTCCGGCCGCACGCGGTCCCGGATCCTGATCATCTCATCGAGGACCCTCTGCCTGGCCGACTGGAAATGCCTGGTCCTGAACTTTAGCACGTGCACCCGGTCTCCGCCAACGCCGAGCACTTCCATGGCTTGCCTCATCTCGCCCAGGAGCGTGTTCTCGGGGAGGCTCTCCGGCTGTGCATCCCAGGCATCGCTGAAGGCAGCCACGTGCACCTCGTGGCTGGCCACGAACCGGGCGACCGTGCCGCCAGCACCCAATTCGACATCATCAGTGTGAGGGCTGATGAACAGGGCCCTGGCAGTCACTCTCTTCTTCCTGAGCTCTTTGCTCCACACCTTGACGCCTTCCCGGACAATGGGGTAGTAGCCGTCATCCCGCCACAGCTTCCCCTTGTTGATCAGGTACGCGTTCAGGTCGGCGGCGTCCTGGATGACCTCGAAGCCCATCGACGCGTAGAGCCCTTGCGCCGCCTCTGTGCCGGGCCGCGTCTCCAGGGTGATGTCCCTCATCCCCTTCTCATCGGCCAGCTGGATCAGCCTTGTCAGCAGACTCTTGCCGCCGCCGATTCCCTGGTAGTCGCCCAGCACCGCCATCTGGTGGATGTGCACGGTCTCCGCCCCGTACACGGAGGCGATCAGAAACCCCACGGGCGAGTGGTCGTGAAGTAGCAGCAGGCTGAACTCCCACTTGTGCGGCAGGTCCATCATCACGTTGGCCGCTTCCCAGTCTTTCCAGGTCTCCAGTTTCGTTCTGTGGTACACCTCCAGGATGGGGCCCACAGCCTCCTGGGCCACATCCCTGGTCATCGGGAGCACCACCGCTTCCGCCACGTCATAGCTTCTAGTAAGCATCGGTGAGCCTCTCTCGAACAGACACTTGACCCCGGATGTGCTGCAGCCCGGAAGGAGATTGGCGTATGACCCAGGTGATGAATGACGTGACATCCGTGCTGTTCGCCAGCAAGTTCTCTACCCTGCCTTTCCAGATCTTCTTGGCATCAGTCAGGCCCAGCAACTCCCCTGCCTTTCCTATGGCCTGCTCTTCATCCGTGAACGTGTACAGCAGCCGGTACCTGTTCTGCAGGTCCCAGAAGCTGCCGTGGATGTCCGCGGCAGACAGGACCCTGCCCTGGCGCACCACCCGGATGCAGTGCACGGACGGCGTTCCCAGGAGAGCTGCCTCGACAGCCGTCGTTCCGCCGTCGCCGACATAGAGGTCAGCATAGGAGAGAACGGAATGCAGCTGTTCCGGAGACACTCTCAGCTGGTACTTCCTCAGAGATTCCGGCAACGGCGATTCCGACGTGATGATCACTCTTCCGTGCTTCTCCAGGCCCTCGACCAGCTTCAGCTTCGCCGCCGGAGAGAAGCCGGTGGTCGCCACGTCGTGTGAAGCCTGAAAGGCCACGAAACGCATCACCACCAGTTTCTCGCCTTCACCAAGGCCCAGCCCCGACAGCACCGCTGGGTCCGGCCTGAAGTACCGGGGATGCAGGTACGCCAGCGGCGGGTATCCGTCATACCGGAGTTGTGGCCTCCCCAGCTCCTTCTTGTAGCAGGCCGGCGTGCATATGATCGTGGCCAGCCGGTCCATCAGGAGGTGCTCATACCTCGAGTGTTCGGTGTCGTCGAACACGACGGAGGGCTTCCGCAGCAACCGGCCCACCGTCGGGGCGGTCACGTTGCCGGGCCCGCCGACCATAACGTCCGGCTTGAAAGACAGGGCAAACCGCAGCAGCCTCCAGTCCCTGGCCAGCATCTCCAGAAACAGCTTGGCCACGCCCCTTCGAGACCTGCCGATGACGTGGTAGGGCACCCCGTACCCCCTGAGTAGACCGATGGTGACATCCTTGTCGCTGCACGTTACGGCGACTTCGTGCCCGTCGCGCTGCAGCTGCCACACCGCGTTCCTGAAGAGGTGGACCTGCGCCGGGTGTCCGATATCGAAGATGATTCTCATGATCGGCCAGTAAATCCCCCAAGAAAGCAAACAACCGACCTCTCACGGTCGGTTTCACTATTGGCTCCCCGCTACCCAAGTGACCAGATGCAGATAGCGGTTCAACGTCCCCAGCTCAGGTCGCACTAAGAAAGCGTCTCGTGTCTGCCGCGCTCCCCCTGCCGCATTAGTCGTTCGAGGCACCCGGTTACCCTTGCGGCCCGCAACTCCTCCCACATGGCTTCACCGCCCCCAAAAGCCGGACACACTATTGCGTAAATGTTGCCATCAAACGAACTTCGTGTCAAATCATGCACAACAATGGTTGGCCACGATGGTCATCCCCCCAGACTTGACCCGCCATTCGCGGCCCTCCTATACGCTCTAAGCCACGATGACTGGTTCTGAACAATTTTACATTATACCATTACCGAGCAACCGCCCTCGCACATCGCGGCCTGCCGGACCGGCCGGCTACAGCGCCGCAGCCAGGCGGCGCAGGAAGCCCGGCACCTCCCCCGGTGACCTTAGAAAGAAACGGGCCGCCGTGTCCCGGCCGGGCCTGCCGACGAACACCGAGACCCCGCCGCGGGCGTTCACCGCCCTGAACCCGCCTTCGTCCGTCAGGTCGTCGCCCAGGAAGAAGGTCAGGCCGGCCGCCTCCCCTGAGGGGGTCCAGGAGGCGAGCAGCAGCACCACGGCGTCCTCCTTGTCCCAGACCACGCCCGGCCGTATCTCGTAGACCATCTTCCCCCCGGTGGTCCTGACCTGGCCCCTGGACCGGGGCCCGTCTACCGCCTCCTCACATATCCTCTTCACCTCACCCACCCGCTCCCGGGCAACCAGGCGGTAGTGCACGGAGAGCGTAATCCCCTTGTCCTCCAGGACGACCCCGTCGATGCCGGACAGCGCCCGGCCCAGGGCCGAGTGCAGCCGGCGCATGACCGGCTTTGCCGCCTGCGCCGGGGGATAGACGAACCTCAGTGACGGCCCCTCTATCTCAATGCCGTGGTTGCCGGCATAGGTGATGCCCGGGAGGTCCACCTTCTCTTTGATGTCGTCCAGGGCCCGGCCGCTGATCACCGCCACCCCCACCCTCGGGTCGGAGGAGAGCGCCTCGATCCCCTGCCTGGTGTCGTCCGGCAGTACCGCCTCCTCCGGCCGGCCGGCAATGTGGGACAGGGTCCCGTCGAAGTCCGTCAGCAACACCACCCGGCCGGCGCCCCTGACGCGCTCCGCCATCTCCGGCCACACGGAGAAAAGGTGCTCCACCTAGCCCCCCGACCCGATCTTGACCATCTTGGCCACGATATCGGCCGCCCATTTGTAGACGTTGTTCTCCTGGACCACGGCCCGCATCCGCCGCATGCGCCGCTGCCTCTCCTCCAGCGGCATCTCCACGGCCGCCTTGATGGCCTCGGCCACCTCGTCGGCCGCATAGGGGTTCACCAGCAGCGCATCGGTCAGCTCCCTGGCCGCCCCGGTGAACTCGCTGAGGATGAGGACCTTGTCCTCGTCCACCGAGCTGGCGACGAACTCCTTGGCCACCAGGTTCATGCCGTCGTGCAGGGAGCTGACTATGGCGAAGTGGGACAGGCGCCGCAGCGCCATCACCGTCAGCGGTGAAAGGGGACCGCGCAGGTCAATGATGGGCCTCCAGTGGCCGGTCTCATACTTCCAGTTGGTCTCCTCGATGAGGGTGTCTATCTCGTCGTTGATCCTGCGGTAGGCCGGCACGTGGACGCGGCTGGGGACGCCGGTCTGTATGAAGACCAGCCTGCCCCTGTACTCCGGGTTCCGTTCCAGGAACCGGTCGATGGCCCGCAGCCTGTCCGGTATGCCCTTGGTGTAGTCAATCCGGTCCAGCCCCATGCCGATGATCCAGTCGTCAAGCTCCAGGCTCTTCCGGAGCCGCTCCATCTCGGCCTCCACCCCGGGCTCCCGGGCCCTGGCCGACACCTCCTCGAAGTCGATGCTGATGGGGAAGGGCTTCACCTCGGTCTTCTTCCCACCCCGTATGACCTCGTACCGGTCATAGTCCACCCTGGCCTCGATGGAGCGGTCCACGGTCTCCAGGAAGTTGTTGCAGTGATAGCGTATGTGGAAACCCAGCAGGTGGTTGCCCAGCAGTCCCTCCAGGATCTCGTTCTGCCAGGGGCAGACGCGGAAGGCCTCCCGGTTGGGCCACGGGATGTGCCAGAACTGGGCCACCACCAGGTTGGGATTGGCCTCGCGCAGTATGCGCGGCAGCAGCGTCAGGTGGTAGTCCTGGACGAAGACAAAGGCCTGGCCGCCGCCCACCTCCTGGAGCACCGCCCGCGCGAAACGCTCGTTCACCGCCCGGTATACCTTCCACTCGTCATCATTGAAGGTCGGCCGGGTGTAGGCTATGTGGCACAACGGCCAGAGCGCGTCGTTCGATACGCCGTAGTAGTAACCGTCCTCCTCCTCCTTCGAAAGCCAGACCCGCCTGATGGTGTAACGGGGATCTTCGGGCGGGACCCCGACCCGGTCGTTGGCATCCACCGTCTCTCGGTCCGCATTGCCGCTGCCGTGCGCCACCCAGGTCCCTCCACAGGCCCGCATCACAGGGTCCAGCGCCGCCGTGAGACCGCTGGGCGGCATGTCACAATGTATCGTGCCCAGGGCATGGCTATGGATGTAGGGCTCCCGGTTGGATACCACCACGAAGTGGTAGTCCCGCAGCTCTCCCGCTGCAAGCTCGTGCAGGCTTTCCCTCGTCCACATCTTCGACCTCCTTCGGTCCCTGCCGGTTTCCTGCAGTCCGACCCGCCAGCCCGGGCCCGCGCCCGGCGGACGGCTACAGGTGAATCACATCCTCCGTATGGTCCAGCGCCAGAAAGAGCAGCAGGTAGTCCCGCACATGCCTGGTGATCAGGAAGTTGTGCCTGACATGCTCCCTGCCGTTCTCCGCCAGCCAGCGGGCGTAGTCCGGGTTCGACAGCAGCTGGCGGACGGCATAGGCCGTCCCATCAATGCCATGCGACAGCAGTCCGGTGAGCCTGTGCCTCACCTGCAGCGGTATGCCCCCCACGTCGGAAGCCACTACCGGCCGGGCCTTCCACAGGGCCTCGGCCACGGTGAGCGCGAAGCCCTCCCTGAGGGACTTCTGCACAATGACGGCCGACGCGCGCTGCAGGGCGTTGATCTCGATATCGGACCTGGTCTGGCCGGCCACGATGTGGATGTCCACCCGGCCGCCGGCCGCCTCCCTGACCTGGGCCAGGACCTTCTCGCCCTCCGGGTCATCGGTGGCCCCTCCGCCGATCAGGACCAGGCGGCAGTCGATGGACCTCCTCACCTGCTCGAAGGCCCGGATCACGCCCACCGGGTCCTTCATGTAGTCGAACCGGGAGACCTGGGTGACAATGGGCTTGTCCCGGGGGATGCCCATCCCGGCCATGGCGGAGTCGATCTCGCGGCTGGTAAGCTCCTTGTTCTTGTCGCTCAGCGGGTCTATCGACGGTGAGATGAGGAACTGCCGCACCGGCAGCGGCCGGGAGAAGGCCGGCGCGGAGAAGACGGTGGCATCGTACCGGACCACGTAGCGCTCCAGGAACCGCCACACCCGCTCGTCCGGACTGGAGACGTCGATGTGGCACCTCCAGATCCACTTCCCGCCGGCGTCCCCCTTTCTCTCGACCAGAGCACAGGGCTGGGGATCATGGACGAACATGGTCTGCCCGTGGAAGTCCATCTCCGCCATGTTCCGGCGGTTGATGTCCAGGAACAGGTCAAAGTCCTCGTCGGAGACGTCCTCCGGGCGCCCGTGCAACGCATTGTGGAGCTTCTTGGTCACCTCGAAGAACGCCGGGCTGCCCTTGATCACGGTCCACCGGGCGTCCACCCCCAGCTCCTGTAGGATGGGCACCATGCGGTTGAGGATCTCGGCCACGCCGCCGCCCACGAAGGTCGAGTTGATGTTCTGGACCTCCCGGCCGGCCATCTTCGAGGCCAGCAGCCGCAGCTCCTCTATGACACTCCGGCCCACTATGGGCTCATAATCGGCTAGCTTCACCCATCTCCTTCTCTATCAGGTCCGTCAGGGTCGTCCTGAGCCCCTCCAGGGAGTGCGTGTAGGGATCGAGCCGCGCGATCTTCTCGGCCAGCTCGGGCTCGTCCAGGCTGCCGGCCAGCCAGGCCGAGAAATCGTTGAGGCCCCTCCCCAGCCGCAGCCTCGACTCGAAGATGTGGAAGTACAGCGACCCCGGGCTCAGCTTGCGCAGGCACTCCACGAACTCCCTCAGGTCGCTGGCTTCGTACGGGGCCCGGATGATCACGCTCAGGGACTTGACGAAATGGAACTCGTCGCCCGGCGCCGATTCCCTCAGGCTGCCTCCCCGGGCCAACTCCTCCTCTATGATGGACACGTGACGCTCGCGCAGGGCCTGCAGGCTGGTGAACTGGAAGGTGTCCACGGCGGCCAGCCTCTCGGCCAGCACGTCATCCCCCAGGGCATCGTCCACCCACATGGCCAGGTCATTGGCCGGCTGCGGGGTCAGGT
>CALMBS010000145.1 GCA_937860285.1 uncultured Chloroflexota bacterium | reverse complement strand
CCAGCTGTGACACCCTCTTCTGGTGGCCGGAGATGGAGGGGTCCCTGGATCGCACGGTGCGGCAGACGCCCTGTATGGTGGACGCCATGCTCCGCTGCACCTTCCTCAGGCTGCTGTCCAGCTCCCTCTCCAGCTGGATGCTGTAGGTGCCCACGTCCTCGACGGTGGGCAGCGCCATGGCCGCCTTGGCGCCGTCCGCGGCCGCCAGCGCGGCCCCGGGCCGCAGGGCCCCCGGGCGGAGGTTCCTGGCGTTCCGGCGGATAGCCTCCAGGGCGGCTGTGGCCGGCTGGGCCGTCTCGGCCTCCGCGTCGCGCCGCCGGCGGCGCAGGAGCAGCAACAGTCAGAGCAGGGCGAAGATGCCGGCGGCTGCCAGAGCCGCGATGAGAGCCCAGCCCGGCCCGGCGGCCTTTTCCATGGTCAGGTCGATGGCCGTGGACGCGGCCCGGTCGTGGTTGGCATCGCCGCCGTAGACCGCGGCAATGGAGTGGCTCCCGGAAGACAGCGCGGAGGCGGTGAAGGTGACGGTCCCGTCGATCAGCACGCTGCTGCCAATGATCGCATCCCCATCGTAGAAGGTCACTATGCCCGTGGCCCAACGATCGGCGATACTGGCCGTGAGCGTTGCCGAGCCGCCTTTCCCTGACGTGCTGGCCGACGACTGTAGGGTAACGGTGGTCACGGCCTTGCTCACCGTCAGCGTGCCGTTGACGTAGGTGATGCTGTAGTTGCCCAGGCCGTTCCCCGCGGCGGCGGCCGGCACGATGGCATAGGGGCTGCCGTCGACCGTGGCCTCGGCCCCGGCCCCGGCGCTGGCCAGGGTGACGCTGTGGACGGTGTCGCCGTTGACCAGCCCGGTGGCCACAAACCCGGCGGGCGCCGGGTCCAGCGCGGTGCCGTAGCCCTTGGTGATACTGCCGGCGGTGATGACCAGGCTGGCTTTGCTGACGTTGATGGTGACGTTTCTGGTGGCGGGTGCATAGCTGGTTGTGTCATCCGGGGCGAAGTCCACGTGGAGCGTCTGGCCGTCCCCTGCCGGCAGCATGGCTCCGGCAGCGGGGCTGTAGGTGAAGGTCCCGGGCACTGACGAGCTGGCGCAGAGCTGCCCGTCGCCGAGGGCGGTTCCGTAGACGATCCCGGCCGGGTCGGCCCACGAGATGGCAGGGACGGCCCTGACCGACAGGACCTGGGCGTTGGATTCGCCGCCTCCTGCCGTGAACACGGTGACGACCTTGTTGCCGGGCGCGGCCAGGTCCGCGGCGGAGATATCGGCGGTCAGCTGCGTGGAGCTGATGTAGGTCGTGGTCTTGTTGATGCCGTCCAGGCGCGCGACGGACACGCCGCTCACGAAATTGGCTCCGCTGACGGTCAGGGTGAAGGCGGCATCGCCGGTGCTCCGGCTGGACGGCGAGATGCCGGTGGTGGCCGGGACCGGGTAGGTGGTGCTGGGGTTGAGCGTGATGAAGGAGACCGACACCAGGTTGTTGCTGGTCCAGGTAACCGAAGGGTCCGTGGTCCCGGCGGCGAGACTCCTGGACGCTACCCCGTAGTTGAACGTCCCCGGATTGTTCACGTTGCTGTGCACATCGTAGCTCTCGGTGTCACTCACCCGGGTGGTCCCGTCCTCACCCGACCAGCCGTAGATGCCGTATCCTCCGGCGGCCACCGGCAGAGGCCCGCCGATGGGATCGTTGTTCTTGCTGTTCAGCCAGACGCCGCCGGCGCCGGCCAGCGGCGTTGCCTGGTCAACGCTGCTGTAGCTGGCGATGCAGGCCACGGCCTCTGTGTGGACCCCGGTGATGGTGACGGTGACGGCGTCGCCGCTGCGGGCGGCGATGTCCACCTCCTTGAGGTAGCCCATCCATGTCTGCCGCCTGTTGCTGTTCTGCAGGATGGCCTGGGTCAGCGGCCGCCCGCCGTATGAGGCGGCAAAGGTCTGCCCGCTGGAGCCGCCGCTGTCATTGCTGCAGACCAGCACCACCAGCAGCCGGTCCACGTTGTCGGAGATGGCGAACGTCCCGGCCAGGTCCCCGGCGGTGGCCGTCATCTGGGGCGCGGACGGCCAGGGGTCCAGAGGGACCACCGCGTTGACAGCCAGTGCCGGCGAGGGCCGGACGGCGAGGGCCGCCGGTATGATGGCCAGCGCCAAGAGGACGGCCAGTCCCAGTGCCGTTTTGGCCTTCAGGGTGTCTCCTCCTTGCGGGTTGACTGTTCGGCCAGAGGCGATGATATCCGGGCCGGGTCACAGAGATATCTCACGACCGCCTGGGGCCGACACAAGGGACTCTCAAATGGAGGGTGGTGCGGCCTGCGGTTCAAGGGGCCGCGCTGGTGGGGTCAGAGGCGAACTCCAGGACGCAGCGCTCCGAGCCGGTGCAGATCTCCGACGTCCGCCGGAAGCGCATCCCCGGGCCGAACTCGGCGGCCCAGACGGAGTACTCGGTGCCGCAGACCCGGGTGCCCACCTTTCCCGACAGGTCCTTCCGGCCGGACCGGACCATGGCGTCATGCCAGGGGCAGCGGCTGATGCTCACGGTGAAACCGCGGGCCGCGGCCTGCGCGTCGAAACCGAAGCCTTCGATGGCCAGCTTGGTGGTGAAGCACTCGCGCAGCGCCTCCAGGCCGGAAGACAGGCCGGTGGCCTCCTTGAGCATGCGGGCCTGTATCTTGGGGAAGACCTTCCAGACCTCATCGTCCAGGTCCAGCGCCGCGTCGAAGCCGCCGGCGGCCTCCGCTTTCATGAACCAGAGACCGTCTATGGCGGTGTAGCTGCGGCGAAAGAAGTCGGCGACCTGCCTGTCGTTCAGCTCATACATGAGCGGCCTCCCCTGCGCGTCGAAAGGGTCTGCGGGACCAACTTCAGTATAGCAGACAAATGATCTATAATCGTGTAGTTGTTCCGGGAACGCCGATCGTGAAGATAAACCTGCGTGAAGCCGTCATTGCCCTGCTCATATTCGTGCTGGTCTTCGCTGCGGTCCAGACCAGCATGGGGTCCTACCGGGTGGAGATGCAAAGCATGGAGCCCACCTTCCTGCCGGCGGACTGCATCATGGTGGACAAGGTGACCTACCGTTTCAGCTCGCCGGACAGGGGTGATGTGGTGGTGCTCTGGCCCCCGGAACCGTACCGGCAGGAGAACCCCTACATCAAGCGGGTCATCGGGCTGCCGGGTGAGACCGTGAGGACGGACGGGGCCGGACGGGTCTACGTGACGGACAGCGGCGGGAGCGATTTTGTGCTAGTCGAAGAGCCGGAGATGCCGCCGTGCGGGGTGAGGAACGGCCGCTGGGTCCTGGCCGCTGGCGATTACTTCGTGATGGGAGACAACCGCGGCAACAGCCAGGACTCCACCGCCTTCGGCCCGGTCAAGGAGGCGGACCTGGTGGGGAAGACCTGGCTGCGGTACTGGCCGCTGTCGCGCTTCGGCCTCTCGCCGCACTACTCGTGCCGGCTGGAGCCTGTCGAGGAACCGGAACCCGTGGCTAGTGCATGGCCACGTCCAGCACCATCATAAGGGCGAAGCCCACGATGGCGCCCGTGGTCGCCCAGTCACTGTGGCCGCGGCGCTGGGATTCCGGGATGAGCTCCTCTATCACTACGAACATCATGGCCCCCGCGGCGAAGCCCATGGCGTAGGGCATGATGGGCCGCGAGAACATCACGGCCGCGGCGCCCACCACGCCGGCGATGGGCTCCACCATGCCCGACAGCTGGCCGAACCAGAAGCTCCTGCCGGCGGAGAGACCCTCACGCCGCAGGGGCATGGCTACCGCCAGGCCCTCGGGCAGGTTCTGCAGCCCCATGGCCACGGTGAGGGCCACGGCCCCCGCCACAGTGGCTGCCGGTTCGCCGGCCGCCGCCGCCCCGAAGGCCACCCCCACGGCCAGGCCCTCCGGGATGTGGTGCAGCACGATGGCCAGGACCAGCAGGGTGGTGCGCTGCCATCTGGTCTTGACGCCTTCCGGGCCGTCAGCGGTGTAGCCCGGGTGAAGATGGGGCAGCAGCACGTCCACCAGGCGCAGGCAGACCACCCCCAGGGCGAAGCCGGCCAGTGGCGCCAGCCAGGCGGGCGGCCCGCCTTCATGGTCCATCTCGATGGCCGGGGCCAGGAGCGACCAGAAGCTGGCCGCGATCATCACACCCGCGGCGAAGCCCAGTGAAGTGTCCAGCATCCGCTTGCTGGGCGTCCTGGAGGTGAAGACGACGGTGGCCCCGATGGCCACCATGGACCATGTGAAGCAGGTGGCCAGCAGCGCCTGCAGTATGGGATGAAGGTCTTCGATGAGGTGGACCACTCTGGGGCCTGATTCTACCACAGTAGAAGTGAGACAGACACCGCGGTCTGGCCGTTGCCCGCCCCGCCCGTCAACCGGTTGACGCGTCAGCTGATCATGTGCCGGCGCACCGCCAGGGCCGCGGCCTCGGTGCGGTTGGACACGCCCAGCTTACGGATGATGTTGGTCACGTGGAACCGGACCGTGGATGGGCTGATCACCAGCTCCTCCGCCATCCTGGCATTGCTGTGCCCGTCCACCAGCAGGGCCAGTATCCGCAGCTCGGTTCCCGTGAGGTGGTACTCCTTTGCCGTGAGCATGGCCGCCGTCTGGCCGGCCCAGGCCCCCTCGGTCCCCGACTGGCCGCTGATGTCGCGGAAGTAGATGACCAGGCCGCTCACTGCCCGATTCTCCAGCAGGTTGGTGGCCCAGACATCGATGGCATGCCAGGTCCCATCCTTGTGCCTCACCCGAAGTTGCGCCCGGTCGTTGCCCCCCGGAATCCCCGACACACGGCTCAGCCGGTGGGCGGTCTTGCGCATGTCTTCCGGGTGGATGAGGCCCAGGAGGTCCTCGCCGACCAGGTCCCCCAGCTCGTAGCCCAGGAGCCCGGCCGTGGCCCGGTTCTGGTACATGACCTCCAGTTTCGGTCCCAGTATGACCACCCCGTCCAGAGAGTTCTCGATCAGCGCCTGGAACGTCTCCGGCCGCACGCCCGGGGCATCCCCGCCCGGCCTCTCCGCCGCGCCCGAAGCCTGAGACCGCGCCGGCTTCTTCCGGCCCGCCCCCGCCCGGCGCTGCCGGCCCGGCCCCGGCTCAATCTCCAGAGAGCGCAGCACGCTGATGGTCCGGGCATCCACCCTGCCCAGCAGGTCCTGCGGCAGCTTGCCGGCCATGCCGAAGAGCTCGTCGGCCTCCGCCTCCGTGGCCCCCAGCGTCCTGGCCAGGGAGACGATGACCCTGTGCCGGGGGGGCGGCAGGGAACCGGTCTCCAGCTTGCTGACGTACGCGTAGCTGATGCCGGCCTTCCCGGCCAGCTCGCGCTGCGTCAGGCCCCTGGACTGTCTGAGCTCCCTGACACGCTGCCCGAAGGTCATGGCACGGATCCCCCCAGCGTCAACCCAGCCCGTAGACCACGGCGTTGGCCTCCCGGATGGCCTTGTCGATCAGGCCCAGGCCGGAGACATCGCCCACCATGTGCGCCTCGGCCACCAGGCCCTTGCAGGCCTCGTAGAGCTCGGGCCGGGGCTCGATGGTGCCGGCCAGGACGACCCAGTCGGCCCGGCACAGGTGCTCCTTCTCAGCGTAGTGTGGCTTGAACCAGACGCCCTCGGCCGTGATCCGGGTGACGTCGCACTCGGTGTGCATGGTGATGCCCAGCTGGCGCATGCGCTCGATGTGTTCGGCGCGCCGCTTGTCGCCGATCTCCGGGGCCAGCTGCTCGGTGGCGTCGATCACCGCTACCTGCCGCCCGTTGCGGGCCAGGAACTCCGCCGACTCGATGGCCGCCAGGTCGGCACCCACCATCACCACCGAGCCTCGGCCGATGATCGGCATCCAGGTGTCTGTGATCCTCCGCAGCCGCTGCGGCGTCATCAGCCTCTGCATCAGGCCGCCGCCCAGCCTGAGCCCCAGCTTCAGGTACCCGGGGACCTTCTCCGCCCCGTCGGCGGGGACCTCCCCGAACATCAGCTTGTGCAGCATGGGGCCGGTGATCACGTTGGGCAGGTGGTCCCCCTCGATCTTCGGCGTCACCACCTTGCCCCCCGTGGCATCGATGAACACGTCCGGCTTCTCCTGCCTGACCAGCTCCGGGGTGACGGTGACCCCCAGCCTCACCGTGATCGGCAGCTTCATCACCTGAGACATCAGGAAGTCCAGAAAGGTCTCGTTGTCCGGATGCACGGTGCAGGCGGTCACCAGCGCGCCTCCCAGGCGCCGGTGCCGGTCGCAGAGGGTGACCCGGTGCCCGCGCAGCGCCGCCACCCGGGCCGCCTCCAAACCCCCGGGGCCGGCGCCGGCGATCATGACCTTCTTCGGCGCCGCCGCTCTGCCTTCCTGGGGGTATTCCTCCTCTTTGCCCATGCGGGCATTGACGGCGCAGTGAACGTCCTCCAGCTTCATCAGCGAGTCCACGCAGGTCAGGCACCGCACGCAGTGGCGGATGTCCTCCAGCCGGTCCTCGGCCACTTTTCGGGGGAGCTCCGGGTCGGCCAGCATGGGGCGGCCCATGACGATGGCATCGCACCACCCCTTCTGCAGCAGCTCTTCGCCCATGGCCGGGTCGTGGAGGCAGCCCACGGGCATGACCGGGACCTGCACCACCTCCTTTATGGCGTGCGCTGCCGGGACATTGAAGCCGCAGGCGTAGTTGGCGCCGGCGATGATCTGGTCCACCAGCGACGTGATCACGCCGCCTGAAACGTGAAAGCAGTCCACGCCGGCCGCCTCCAGGATGGGGGCGATGCGCTGGGTGTCCGTGAGGTCGCGCCCGCTGCTGGCGCCGCCGATGGTCTCGTCGCCGGAGATGCGCACGGTGATGGGGAAGTCGGCCCCCACCTTCTGCTTGATGCTCTTGATGACCTCGACTGACAGCCGGACCCTCCCCTCAACGGTGTGGCCGATGTACAGGCCGTCCTCGCGCTTGTTGCGCAGCGGTGAGAGAAACGACCCCAGCAGCATGTAGTTGTGCGCCATGTGGACTGCGACGCCATCGTAGCCGGCCTCGCGGGCGCGGCGGGCCGCCTCCGCGTAGAGCTCGACCAGGGCCGGCAGCTCTTCGTCGGCCAGCTCGCGGCAGACCTGTGACGTGGACTCCGAGCGGTTCACCGACGGGCCGATGGCCGGCATGTTCTCAAAGAACGGGGCCAGGGACTCGGGGCCCGGGTGGCCGATCTGGGGGTAGATGCGGGCGCCGTACTGGTGCACGGAGTCGGTCAGTCTCTTGTGCGCCTCGATCTGGAAGTCGCTGTGCAGGCCCGAGGAGAGCGGCTGGTAGCGGTGCAGCGGGTCCACCGAGTTGACCTCGGTGGTGATCAGCCCCACCCCTCCCTTGGCGCGCTCCGTCCAGTAGGCTATCTGCCGGTCCGACGGCGTCTCGTCCGGGTTGCACCAGACCGGCGTCATGGGCGCCATGACGATGCGGTTCTTGATCTCCAGCTGGCCGATCCTCCAGGGCGACAGCAGTCTCTCCAGCTTCGGCATGTGCGTTACCCCCTTATGGCCCCGCTGCGGATGAAGCTAGGGCTTGAAGTCCTTGAAGTCGGCGAACTCGGTGACCCCGGCGATATTCTTCGTCAGCTCCACGCTGGGCTGGCTGGGCTTGTAGACCTGGAGCGGGATCATCTTCTTCATGTTGCCGGAGAGCTTGATCTTGTGCTTGATGTAGCCCCGCATGCCGACGGACCAGTCGTTCTGCACCAGGATCTTGTAGGCGTACTCCGCCGGCATGGACATGTCGACGTCCGCCTTCTCCACGAATCCCTTCTGGATGATACCGTGGTTCATGGACATCTGCACCTCGCCGCCGGCGGTCTGCACCTTGAGGTTGACCGTCACGTCGGTCATGGCTTTGGGCATCTGCAGGTCGCCGGCCGCCCGGGTGAGCTCGTCCACCTTGCTGAACCACTCGTCAGACAGGAACTGGGCCATATCCCCCCCTTTCGGTCGTTTGTCCGCCCGGCCGGCCGCCGGCCGGGGCCGAGATGCATTATACTACGGATGAGGCCGGGGGACACAACTCTGGGTGCCGGATGACGTATGTCCAGCGTCATCCGCTGACGCATTTGCTGTCTCTCTACGCTTAGCATGTGCTTCGAACCACGACAAAACCGCATTCTGGTGAGGGCAGTTGCGTCACGGCCCCATTGCGTGGATAATGAGTTGAGCACAGTCAGACCAGGAGGTGAGCCTTGAGTCCCTTCCCGCATCTCTTCAGCCCGGTCCGGATCGGTTCCATGGAGCTGCGCAACCGCCTGGCGATGGCCCCCATGACCACCAGCTGGTCCGGCCCGGGGGACACCGTCAGCCAGCGTTTGATCGACTACCACGTGGCGCGGGCCAGGGGTGGGGTGGGGCTCATCACCTTCGAGGTCTGTACCGTTGACGAGAAGTTCCCGTACCAGTGGCACACCGTGGGGCTGTGGGGGGACCATCTCATCGCCAGCCATGTCGAGCTGACGAAGGCGGTGCACGCCCACGGGGCGAAGATCGTGCCGCAGATCTCCCATCCGGGCCCCGAGTCGGCCGCCCCCTTCGTCAACAAGGTGCAGACCGTCGGCCCTTCGGTCTGCATTTCTCCCCAGACCGGCCAGACCTGCCGCGAGCTGACGGTGGAAGAGATCGAGATCATCATAGAGCAGTATGGCGAGGCGGCCCGGCGGGCCCGCGAGGCCGGGTACGATGGCATGGAGCTGCACTGCGCCCACGCCTACATGCTGTGCGGGTCCTTCATTTCGCCGCTGCGCAACCAGCGCACCGACGCCTACGACGGCGGCACGGTGGAGGGGCGCCTGAGGTTCCCTATCGCCGTCATCAAGAAGATGAAGGCCAGGGCCGGCCAGGACTTCCCCCTGATACTGCGGATATCGGGGGACGAGCGCCATCCCAAGGGGCGCGACATCAAGGGCACGCTGGAGATGGTGCCCCGGCTGGCGGAGGCCGGCGTGGACGCCTTCCACGTGTCCGGGGGGAATATCGACCGGCTGACCACCGGCATCATCGCCGGGTCGACCTATCCCTGGGGCTACAACGTCCCGGAGGCGGCGGCCATCAAGAGGGCCAGCAAGGCGGCCGTCATGGTGGTGGGGCGCATTCACGACCCGGCGATGGCCGAGAAGGTGTTGCAGGCGGGGCAGGCGGACGTCATCGTCATGGGGCGGCCGCTGCTGGCGGACCCCGATCTGCCCAATAAGGCGGCCGGGGGAGACCTCAAGCACCTGCGCCGCTGCATCTCCTGCGAGAACTGCTTCGACTCCTGCGCCGAGGGCGACCTCACCCAGATGCACTGCGCCATCAATGCCTTCACCGGCAAGGAGGGGCAGCTCAAACTGGACAGGGCGGCCGCACCCAAGAAGGTGATGGTGGTGGGGGGTGGGCCCGCCGGCATGGAGGCGGCGCGGGTCGCCGCCCTGCGCGGCCACTCGGTGACGCTGTACGAGAAGCAGGCCCGGCTGGGGGGCTCCCTGCTCTTTGCCAACACGGTGCACCCCGACAACGACCGGCTGCTGGCCTATCTGGTGGCGGAGATGAAGAGACTCCCCATACAGGTCAGGCTTGGCCAGGAGGTGACCCCGGCCCTGGTCGGCTCGGTCAGGCCGGACGCTGTCGTCCTGGCCGCCGGGCCCCGGATCGTGGTCCCGCCGCTGCGCGGCGCCGACCGCCGGAACGTCTTTGGCGCACCGGATATGAAAAGGATGCTGGCCGGCGACGCCGGCGGGCCGGGCGCGGCCAAGCTGCCGGCCTGGCAGAGACTGGGCCTGCGGGTGGGTGGCCCCTTTATGCGGCGCTTCATCACGCCGCCGCTCATCAGGTGGTTCACGAAGTACTGGATGCCCCTGGGCAAGAGAGTGGTGGTCATCGGGGGCGACCTGGGCGCCTGCGAGCTGGCCACGTTTCTGGCCGAGCGGGGGCGGCAGGTGACTGTCCTGGACAGCGGCAAGAAGGTGGCCCCGGAGGTGGGGGCCAAACGGCGGGGGGAAGTGAAGGATGCCCTGGACAAGGCGAAGGTGGCCGTGGTCAACGGGGTAACCTGTGAGGAGATAGCCCCTGCGGGCGTGGTCTACACCGTCAAGGGGGAGAAGGCCACCGCCGCCGCCGACACCGTGGTGATGGCCGGCGATGTGGAGCCCAACCTGGAGCTGCAGAAGTCTCTCGAGGGGAAGGTGGCCGAGCTCTACGCGGTGGGCGACTGCAATGGGCTGGGGTTGATCCGGCGGGCCATCCACGACGGGGCCGGCGCCGCCTGCCGACTATAGGCCAGGCGCGCCTGCCGACTATAGGACAGGCGCGCCTGCAAGACACATATTGAGCGATCGGAATATAGCGGCCGCCGGGCCTGCCCGGGGGCGAAGGGGGATTGACTTGACCGACAAACCGTTCTCCAGGCTGTTCAGCCCGATCAAGATCGGCACCATGGAAATGAAGAACCGCATCGCGCTGGCGCCGATGGACACCGACTTCGTCAACCGGGACGGGACGGTGAACGAGCGGTACCACGACTACATAGAGGCGCGGGCGAAGGGTGGGGCCGGGCTGCTCATACTGGAGGTCACCTCCATCGACGGCCAGTACCCGTACGTGCCCCACACGGTGGGCATGTGGGACGACAGCCAGATCGCCCCCATGCGCCGGCTGACGGATGCCATACACGCCCACGGCTCCCGGCTCATCCCCCAGATAGCCCACCCGGGGCCCGAGTCTGTCTGCTTCCTGAACAAGGTGCAGCCGGTGGGGCCGTCCCCGGCCATGTGCTTCACCTACAAGACGACTTGCCGCGAGCTGTCGGTGGAGGAGATCGCCCACATCGTGGAGCAGTTCGGTGACGCCGCCCGGCGGGCCCGGGAGTCCGGCTGCGATGGCATCGAGCTGCACTCGGCCCACTGCTACATGCTGCTGGGCTCCTT
Source organism: uncultured Chloroflexota bacterium (assembly GCA_937860285.1). GTDB lineage: Bacteria > Chloroflexota > Dehalococcoidia > UBA2247 > RBG-13-53-26 > JAFGCL01. The sequence continues at coordinate 2,027 of CALMBS010000145.1, read as the reverse complement.
CATCTCTTCCCTGCGCAACAAGCGGTCCGACGCCTACGGCGGGTCCATCGAGTCGCGGCTGCGGATCCATCTCGAGGTGCTGCGCAGCATACAGGCCAGGGCCGGGCGGGACTTCCCCATCGTCATGAGGCTGTCCGGCGACGAGCTCACGCCCGGCGGGCGGGACATAGAGGAGACGAAGTACATCGCCCCCATGCTGGTCGAGGCTGGCGTGCATGCCTTCCACATCTCCAGCGGCACGTTCCCGCAGATGTCCTGGCGCATCCTGCCGCCCCACGGCACCCCCATGGGGCTCAACGTGCCCTATGCGGCGGCGGTGAAGCAGGTGGTGAATGTGCCCGTCTTTACCGTCGGCCGGATCACCGACCCCCGGCTGGCCGAGTCCATATTGGAGCGCCACCAGGCGGACGTCATCGTCCTGGGGCGGGCGCTGCTGGCCGACCCCGAGTGGCCCAACAAGGCGGCCAGGGGCCATCTGGAGGACATCACCCCCTGCATCGGCTGTGGCCTGGGGTGCATCCACGGCCGGGAGAGCCATCCCATGACCTGCCTGATGAACCCCTCGGTGGGCCGGGAGAAGGAGATGGGGGCGGGGTTGGCCCCGGCGGCCAGGCCGAAGAAGGTCATGGTCATCGGCGGCGGACCGGGCGGGCTGCACGCGGCTATGGTGGCCGCGCAGAGGGGCCACCAGGTTACCCTCTGCGAGAAACGGGACCGGGTGGGCGGCCAGCTCAACCTGGCGGTGATACCGCCGGGCAAGCAGGAGCTGACCAAGGCCACCCAGTTCCTGGCCCGGCAGGTGGAGAAGGCCGGGGTGAAGGTGCAGCTCAACAAGGAGGTCACCGTCAATACCGTGGAGCAGGAGAAGCCGGACGTAGCCATCGTGGCCACCGGCGGCGAGGCGCTGATACTCAAAATCCCCGGCATCAAGGAGAGACACGTGGTCACTGCCCATGACGTGCTGTCGGGCAAGGTGCGCCGGCCCTATGGTGATGTGCTGATCATCGGCGGCGGCATGGTGGGCCTGGAGACCGCCGAGTTCCTGGCGCACCCGGGGTTCAACCCCATCGTCGGCCGGACGTCGGTCACCGTGATAGAGATGATGGGCAATGTGGGTGCGGACATGGTGCCGGAGGGCCGGACGCTCCTCATGGAGCGGCTGCACCAGGCCCAGGTCAGGATCATGACCAACCGCAAGGTCCGGGAGGTCCTCCAGGATGGTGTGGTGGTGGTGGACACCATCATCGAGACCAGGCCCGACCGCACCGTGGTCTGCAAGGAGGGCTACAACGAGGAGGCCATCCGGGGCATGAAGACCATCGTCCTGGCCAGGGGGGCCAGGTCGGTCGACCCGCTCTCAGCCGAGCTGAAGACCAGGGTGCCCGAGGTGTACGTCATCGGCGATGCGAAGAAGCCGCGGAAGGCGCTGGAGGCCATTGCTGAGGCGGCCGAGGTGGCCCGGAAGATCTGAGGGCGCGCCATGGGATCGAGGGCGCGGCACTGCCTCTTGTGCCGGACGCGCCGGGCGCTGGAGGCCGTGGCAGGCCTTCAGAGCAGTCCCCGCACAATGCCCTGCACGTGGATGGCGGTCGTGTCCAGGAACGGCAACCCGGGGACATCTCCATCCCTGAGGATGGGAGGCAGCTCGGTCCCGCCCAGGACCAGGCCCTGGATCCCGCCTTCGTTCTTGAGGCGGCCGGCGATTCTCAGCAGCCCGGCTCTGGTGTCCTCCAGGATGGTCCCGTTCACCAGCTCGGTCATGTACTTCTGGTGGATGTAGCCCTGGTCGCCCTCTTGCGGGAGGACGTCGGACAGGCCCGCCTTCCGATACTCCAGATCGTAGAACCGGCCCTGCATGGTGTCTTCATACCTGTCCCCCGTTGGTGTGGTGCAGTACCATCAGGCCGGCGCGATGATCAGGGCTGGTTGCGGGGGCCGCCCGCCCCGGGCCCCCCGGGGCCGGTCCCGGATTGACTGTCCTTCGGTGCCGGTGCCACTCCCCTTTCCGGCGGATCCATGGCGGCTGG
>CALMBS010000144.1 GCA_937860285.1 uncultured Chloroflexota bacterium | reverse complement strand
GGAGTACTTCGGGGCCATCTACACGCAGGTCCGGCGCCGGCCGCTGGTTGTCGAGAAGGAGCGCATCAACTTCGGTTCGGAAGGCTTTTGATCTCGTCCGCAGGCTCTGGTCGGTCCAGATACTGCGCTTCTTCGTCGTCGGGGCCATCAACACCGCCTTTGGCTACGGCGTGTTTGCCCTGCTCATCCTCCTGAACCGCGCCCTGGACATCGTGTCCCCCGACGTAGAACTGATCGTGGCTCCCCTGATCAGCCAGGTCTGCGGCATCCTGTTCAACTTCAAGACCACCGGCACTTTAGTGTTCCGGAACAAGAACAACTGGCTCATCTTCCGGTTCTTTGCGGTCTACCTCTTCACCTACCTGCTCAACTACCTGGCCCTGAGAATCCTGGAGGACACGCTCGGCATCGGCCGGCTGGCCGGGGGCGCCATCATAGTCCTGCCGCTGTCCCTTCTGGCCTACGTGCTCCAGAAGCGATTCGTCTTCAGTACCCTGGACAAGGCGGCGAGACCGCTGGCCCGGCCTTCGCCCGGGGAGGACGGCCGCTCTTCCGGGTGACCGTGAGGGTCATTCGTTGCCGAGGTAGTCCCGGTACCAGGAGATGGTGCGGCCCAGCCCCTCGTCGAGGGTCACCAGCGGCTTCCACTTGAGCACCTTCCTGGCCTTCGCCGAGCTCAGGTACTGCTCGCGGATCTCGTTGCTGACCTCGTTCTGGACCACCGGCTGGAGACTGGAGCGCATGAGCCTGGTGACCCGCTCCACGATCTCAAGCACCGATACCGGAGTCTCGTTGGAGAAGTTAAAGGCCTGGCCGTGCAAGCCCGGGTTGGCCGCCAGGTGCTCCGCGAGGAGGATGTACGCCGCCGCGCCATCTTCGATGTAGAAGTAGTCGCGCACGTACCGTCCGTCCGAGCGGATTATCGGCCGGTTCCCCCGGATGATGGACCGTATGGTCCCGGGCACTATTCGGTTCCAGTTGAGGTCCCCGCCGCCGTAGAAGTTGCCGCAGCGGGTGATGCCCACCGGCAGCCCGTAGGTAGAGTGGTAGCTCTGCGTCACCAGGTCCGCGCAGGACTTGCTCACATCGTAGGGGTGCCGCCCCTGCAGGGGCGTGCCCTCGTCGTAGGGCAGCTTCTCCTGGTCGCCGTAGGCCTTGTCGGAGGAAGCGACCACGATGGCCTTCACTTTGCTGCTGCGCCGGCAGGCCTCCAGGAGCGTGCAGGTCCCTAAAACGTTCGTTTGAAAAGTGGAGACCGGGTTGCGGTTGGCGATGCTGACGATGGTCTGGGCCGCCAGGTGGAACACGGTGTCGACCTCGTACTCGCCCAGGACCCTTTCCATGAGCGCCGCATCGCAGATGTCGCCCCGCGCCACGTTGACCCGCTCCAGGTCGCCCGAGCGGGCCATCTCGCATCCCGGCACCCAGTCGCGGACCAGGCACACGATGTCCGCGCCCAGGCCGAGCAGCCGCTTGACCAGCCACCCGCCCAGCAGGCCCGTGCCCCCCGTCACCAGGGTCGGCCGGTCCTGCCAGAACGAGGCGCCGCTCACCCTCTTAGCCAGGGCGTCTGTCCTCTGTCACACATGTCATTCAGGGCCTTGTAGTCCCGGTAGGTGTCCATGGAGAAGAAGAAGCCTTCATGCCGGTAGGCCATCAGCTGTCCCTCGCGCGCCAGGCGCGGGATGGTGACGAACTCCATGAAACAGTCCTCCCCCTCCAGGTAGTCGAAGAACCTCCGGTTGAATACAAAGAACCCGGCGCTGGTCCAGTCATTCATCACCGGCTTCTCGGCGAAGTCCGCCACCAGCCCGTCCCCCTTGACGTCCAGCACGCCGTAGCGGGAAGACGGGTGGATCGCCGTCACCGTCCCCACGCGGCCGTGGCTGTGGTGGAACCGGAGCAGCGCGTCGATGTCAATGTCGGCCAGCCCGTCTCCGTAGGTCACCATGAAGGTGTCGCCGTCGATATACCTCTCGATCTTCTTGATACGCCCGCCCGTCATCGTCTCCAGGCCGGTATCGGCCAGCGTGACCTGGTAGTCCTGTTCCTCGTGAGAGCTGTTGTAGTCTATGCCGTGCTGGCGGCCCAGCCTGATGGTGAAGTCGTTGCTCATGGCCTCGTACTTCAGAAAGAAATCCTTGATGGCGTCCCCCCGGTAGCCCAAGCAGAGAACGAACTCGCGGAAGCCGGCCTGCGCGTAGATACGCATAATATGGGAGAGTATGGGGCGGCCGCCCACAGGGACCAGCGGCTTGGGCCGATTCTCCGTTTCCTCGTGCAGGCGCATGCCCTTGCCGCCGCAGAGAATAACCGTCTTCATAGTTCGACCACCTCGCAAAAGCCAGCGCCGAGCGCTGTCTTGCCTGTAAATCAGAACGTGAGTAGTATAACATGACACTGTGGGGAATTTCACATCCGCGGCCCGGCCGGAACGGCCGGGCCCGCTGGCAGCCGTCCGGAGAAACGGGTCCCTGGTGATGGTCCGGCTGGCACCGCATATCCGGCAGCACCGGACCTGGGACATCGCCCTGATCGTGGTGATCGCCCTCGCAGCCACCAGCGGCTGGTTGAACCTGGACCTGCCGAAGGGGCACGACGCTGTGGCGGACATGCTTTCGGCCAGGGCCGCCAGCACCTCCATCTTCACCTACCACACCCTGTCCGGCTGGAGCACCGACTGGTTCATGGGGCACGTCCAGTTCTCGGTGCACTCGCCGCTGGCCGCCCTCCTGGTCCTGCTCCCCGGTCTGGTGTTCGGCTGGGTGCTGGGCACCAAGCTGCTCTTTCTCTCCTTCTTCGCCCTGTCGGGGGTCTTCGCCTGCCTCTACGTCCGTGAGCTGACCGCGAGCCGGCCCGCCGCCATCGTGGCCGGCCTGGCCTACGTGTTCGCCCCCTACCACATCATCGACGTCGGCTTCGAAGGCCACCAGGGCTCGTTCAGCACCCCGTACATGCTGCTGCCCCTCGCGTTGCTCCTGCTGGAGAGATTGACAAAGGCCCCGGGCCTGAAGTACGTTCTCCTGAACGGAATGGTGCTGGCCCTCCTGACCCTCACCTTCCCCCAGGTGCTTCCCCTCCTCGCCGGACCCTTCCTGGTGCTCTATGTCATCGTTCGCACCTGGTGGGAACGGGGCAGGGGTGGCGCGTATGTCCGGACGGCCGTGGCCGCCACCGCCGGCTCCTTTTGCCTGGCACTCCTGTTGTCATCCTTCTGGTGGCTCCCTCTCATCTCCGACATACGGTACTCCTTCGCCACCAGCTTCACCGTGGAGGACACCAGCTACTATACCGCCAGCTTCTGGCAGGCGGTGACACTGCGCCCCTCGCTCTGCTGCGCCACCTCCAGCGCCTTCGGGTCCGCCGGGTCAGCCCTGCTGGAGGCCCTGCGCCTGGTCCCCTTCGTCCTGGTGCTGGCCGGCCTGGTGCTGAACCGCAGGAACGGGTACGCCTGGTTCTTCTCGGCCTGCGTCTTCGTGAGCATTCTCCTGGCCATGGGAGACCAGTCCCCGGTGGACCTCTACGGGGTGGCGCACCGCTTCGTGCCCCTCTTCGACAGGCTGAGGACCCCGGTGAGGTTCCTGTTCTTTCCCTGCATCGCCTGCGCCGTGCTGACCGGGCTCTTCGTCCGCGTCGCCACGGAGCGGCTGGGGCGCATCCGGGTCCCGAAGCTCCGGAGTGCCGCCGTCCCCCTCCTCATCCCGGCCCTGGCGGGCCTCATCGTGGCCGGCAACACCTGGCAGGAGACCCGGACGGCCTTCAGCACCTACACCCTGCAGGGTGACGTGGCCGCGGCCATGGACTGGGTGGCCGAGCAGGAGGACGGCGACTACCGTGTGGCCGATCCCCCCTTTGACGCCTACACCCATGACAGCCAGGCCGGAGAAATGATACGGCCGGTATTCTGGACCTACCTGCATGGCAAAGAGACCCTGTACGGCCCGGGCCTGTCCTCGGCGGTCAAGTACACCGCCGCGGTCCTGGAGTCATTCAATGCCCGGCTGGCCGAGGGCCCCCTGGACCTCAGCGGCTGGCTGAGCTACTTCAACGTCAAGTACGTCCTGATCGACAAGAGCCATCCGCTCTCGCCCAACGTCATCCTGGACGGCCGGTTCGACAGGGCGTGGACCAGCGACACCATCGACATCTACGAGAACCAGGCCATGCTCCCCAGGCTGTTCGCCCTGACCCTCTCGGATGAGCGAAGCGTCGCCCTGTGGGACGGAGACCGGGTGGCCGTCAGCCCTGCGGAAGACAGCGTGTCGCTCTCCCTGGACACCGCGCTGGCGCGCTCCTCCGACAGGACGCTGAAGGCCGACTTCACCTTCGCGGACCCGGGGCCGGAGAGCGCCGGCCTGGCCGTGGACCTCCGCACCGTCGGCCTCACCGCGCAGGATGCCATCTGCCTGGACGTCTACAGCGATCGGGGACTTCCCGACATCTCCCTGCGCCTGGACCTGATCGAGGATGACGGGAGCCGTTACAGCCTGGTGACCTTCGTGGCGGACGGCATCCAGGCCGGCTGGAACCAGATCAGCGCCCCCCTCTCCCTCTTCACCCTGATGGACTCCACCGACGAGAATGGCCGGCTCGACCCCGTCCAGCTCCAGACCCTGGCCTTCGGCCCCTCCGAGCGCAGCCGCTTCGAGACGGAGCGGACCATCTCCCTCCACTTCGACCGCCTCTCGGTGGCCGCCCAGGAGATCGACACGGGCATCGCGTACGACCAGCTGCGCCCGGGCCAGTATCGCCTGACCGTCAGTGTCGACTCGCCCTCCTGGCTGGTCCTGTCGGAGAGCTACCACCCCCGCTGGGCGGCCAGGGTCGACGGGGAGAGCACCCCGTCGCAGCCCATGTACGAATGCCTAAATGCCTTCCGCCTCGAGCCCGGCGAGCACCAGGTGACGCTCGACTTCCACTCCTCCCCGTCGAGGACCGCCGCCGGCTCCATCAGCGGGGCGGCCTGGGTCCTGGTGTGCTGCACGGGGGTCTGGTTGATCGTCAGGGGCCGGCGCCGGAAAGGCGGGGGGTCTTTGTGCATTCCCGCCTGCTAGGGTAATATAGGTACGGCTGCGCGGATATCATGACCGAGAGAACGCTTACCGTCGTCATCCCGGCGCTGAACGAGGAAGAAGGGATTGCCCACACCATCAATGCTATCCCCAGGGCCGAGATAGAGAAGGTGGGGTACGGAACCCAGGTCCTGGTGGTCGACAACGGCTCCCGGGACCGTACCGCGGAGCTGGCCGCGAAAGAGGGCGCCGACGTCATCTCGGAACCCGTCCGCGGCTACGGCAGCACCCTGAAGAAGGGCTTCCAGGCCGCCGGCGGGGAGGTCATTGTGACCGCGGATGCCGATGGGACCTACCCGCTGGACGCCATCCCCGTGATCCTGGAGCAGTTTGACCGCGAGCAGCTCGACTTCCTGACCACCAACCGGTTCGCTGCCCTGGACAAAGGCGCCATGTCCATCCAGAACAGGCAGGGGAACGCTTTGCTGGCCCTCGAGACGAGGATCCTCTTTGGCCTCAGAATGAGGGACCCGGAATCAGGCATGTGGATGTTCCGGAAGAGCATTCTGCCCGGCCTGAGGCTGAACTCGAACTCGTGGCCGCTTTCCCACGAGATCAAGATCGAAGCCTGCTACTACGCCCGGTGCCGATGGAAGGAAGCACCGATACGGTACAGCCATCGCATCGGCCAGACGAAGCTGCTCAACGGATGGAAGGTCGGGTTCACGGACATGCTGCACATAGCGAAGAAGAGGGTGGTCCGGTAGGGGCGGCCTCCGCCTGGCCGGACGAGGAGCGAAGTAGTGAAGAACGCGCTGATCACGGGCATAACGGGACAGGATGGGGCCTACCTGGCCCGCCTGCTCCTCGACAAGGGCTACCAGGTCTTCGGGACCTACCGCAGGCTCTCCACGCCCAACTTCTGGAGGCTGCAGTACCTCGGCATATTCGATCGCATTCATCTGATCCCGGCTGACATGGTTGACGCCGCGTCCATCATATCCGCGGTCAACATCTCGCAGCCGGACGAGATCTACCACCTGGCCGCACAGAGCTTCGTGGGGGCCTCCTTCGCCCAGCCGGTGAGCGCCGGCGACATCACCGGCCTCGGCGTCGCCCGGATCCTGGAGGCGATAAGGGAATCCAGCCGCGAGATCAAGTTCTACCAGGCATCCACCAGCGAGCTGTACGGCAACGGCAACTCGCCGCCGCAGAGCGAGACCACCCCCTTCAACCCATGCAGCCCGTACTCCGCGGCCAAGCTCTACGGGTACTGGCTGACGGTCATCTACCGGCAGGCCTACGGCATATTCGCCTGCAATGGGATACTCTTTAACCATGAGTCGCCGGTGCGCGGCCTGGATTTCGTCACCCGCAAGATATCCAACTCCGTCGCCAAGATCGCCCTGGGCCTGCAGGACAGGGTGGCGCTGGGCAACCTGGAAGCCCGCAGGGACTGGGGGTACGCCCCCGAGTACGTGGAGTCCATGTGGCTGATGCTGCAGCAGCCGCGTCCTGACGACTACGTCATCGCCACCGGCGAGACCCACTCCGTCAGGGACTTCGCCCAGAAGGCCTTCGCCGCCGCCGGCCTCGACTGGGAGGAGCATGTCGACGTGGACCAGAAGTTCCTGAGGCTGCTCGATGTGGAATGCCTCCAGGGCGACCCCTCCAAGGCCAAACGCCTCCTGGGATGGGAGCCGGCCGTGAAGTTCGACGACCTGGTGGACATCATGGTCAAAGAGGACATGCATCGCTGGCAGCGCTGTCTGGCGGGCGAAGCGTTCCCGTGGGATGCCCCGAGCTATCCCAGCGATGCCAGGATACTGACCAGGGCCATCGGGGAATAGCCGCCCATGATACACATTGCCGAGCCGTCCCTGGGCCCCGAGGAGCTGAAGAACGTGGTGCAGGCCGTGCAGAGCGGCTGGATCAGCTCCCAGGGGGAGTTCATACCGCAGTTCGAGCGGAAGTTCGCCCGCTACTGCGGGGTGCAGCATGGCGTGGCCACCTCCAACGGCACCACGGCCCTGCACCTGGCCCTCGAGGCGCTGGGCATCGGTAAGGGCGATGAGGTCATCGTCCCGGCGCTCACGTTCATAGCCACGGCCAATGCCGTCACCTACTGCGGCGCGGAACCGGTCCTGGTCGATTCCCACCCGTCATACTGGTGCCTGGACCCGGATCTCATCGAAGCCAGCATCACCAAACGCACCAGGGCCATCATACCCGTGCACCTGTACGGCCACCCCTGCGACATGGAGGCCATCAGCGCCATCGCCGCCCGGCACCGGCTCTACGTGATTGAAGATGCGGCGGAGGCCCACGGCGCAGGGCTTCGGGGCCGCAAGGTCGGCTCCTTCGGGCACGTCAACTGCTTCTCCTTCTACGGCAACCCGATAATCCCCACCGGGGAGGGGGGGATGTGCCTGACCGGGGACCAGGACCTGGCGCAGAGGATGAGGATACTGCGCGACCATGGCGCCAGTCCGGGGAGAAGATACTGGCACGATGTCGTTGGCTACAACTACCGGATGACCAACCTCCAGGCCGCCGTGGGGTGCGCCCAGGTCGACAGGCTGGACGGCCTCATCCGGCAGAGGAGGCTGGTTTCCGGCTGGTATGACGCCGCCCTGAGGCACGTCGCGGAGAGCGGGGTCATCAGGCTCCCGCCGAGGATGCCCTGGGCCGAGAGCGTCTGCTGGCTGTACTCCATACTCATCGAAGACACCTTCGGCATCAACAGAGACAACATCATCGGGGAGCTGGCGGGACAGGGAATAGAGACCAGGCCCTTCTTCTACCCCTTGCACGTCATGCCGCCGCATTTCCGCGACCCATCGGGATTCCCGGTGGCCGCGGAGCTGTCCCGGAAGGGGCTGAGCCTGCCCAGCGGCGCCAACATCACCGAGGAGGCTGCGGCCAGGATAGCCGGCTGCCTGACCGCCCTGCGCCGGCAGCGCAACTGAACGGTTCGGACCATGAGACTGGCTTTCGTTTATGACGTCGTTCATCCCTACGTGGTCGGGGGGGTGCAGAAGCGCAACTGGGAGATAGCCCGGCGCCTGGTCAGGATGGGCCACGAGGTGACCATCTTCGGCATGAAGTACTGGGGCGGCGGCGACGTCATGTACCGGGAGGGGGTCCGGTTCCGCGGCGTCTGCCCGGCCCAGCCGCTGTTCGTGGAAGGCCGCCGCTCCATCAAGGGCGCCTTGTACTTCGCCGCCAGGGTGCTGCCCCCGCTGTTGAAGGAGAAGTTCGATGTCGTGGAGGTGGCCAACTTCCCCTACTTCCCCTGCTTCTCCGCCTGGTGCTGCGCCCTGGTCAGGCGGTCCCCCCTGGTCATCACCTGGCACGAGGTGTGGGACGACTACTGGTACGAGTACCTGGGACGCAAGGGGGCGCTGGGCAGGGCCATCGAGCGCCTGACGGTCCGCCTGCCCCACCGGGCCATCGTGATCTCACGCCACACCGGATCAGCACTGGCGAAGCTGGGGCGCAAAGAGGCGGACATCGTCGCCTGCGGTGTTGACACGGCCGCCATCGACAGCGCGGCCCAGTGGCCCAAATCCAACGGGATCATCTTCGCCGGCCGCCTGGCGCAGGAGAAGAACGTCATCCAGCTCCTCCAGGCCGTCGCGGTCCTCAAGCAGCGGGGACAGGAGATGGGTTGCATCATCATCGGGCAGGGTCCGGAGAAGGAGTCGCTGGAGCGGCAGTCGCGCGAGATGGGCATCGACGCCAGCGTCCGCTTCCTGGGCCGGGTGGAGCGCGATGCCGACGTCTACTCCCACATGAAGGCCTCCCGGATCCTGGTCCACCCGTCGATGCGCGAGGGATTCAGCCACGTCGTGCTGGAGGCCAATGCCTGCGGCATACCGGTGGTCACCGTCAATCACCCCCAGAACGCCGCGCAGGACCTGATCGAGGACGGGCGCAACGGCTACGTCTGCGGCCTTACCGCCGACAGCATGGCCGACAAGATCCAGCAGGTTCTGGCCAGGTCGGACTGGGAGAAGGGTTGCCGCGACTTCGCCGCCGCTTACGATTGGGACCGCATCGCGGAGGACGCCGAGGCCGCCTACCGGAAGGCCCTGGGCTGACGCCATGAAGTCTTCATGGGCCCAGCACATGAAGGCACTTCTGTCCTGGGAACGGCTCAAGCCCCATCTGCCCACGCTGGTCTTCCTCTTCTCCCTCCTCGTCGTGGCCATCCTGAGGTACCTCGTGGTGCGGCAGCACCTGGACATGGGCCAGGACATGGCCAACTACCTGATCACCATGAACACCCTCTTCGGCCATGACGTGACCGGGACCGGGCTGCTCCGCCCCCCGCTGATCGCCATCCCGCTGAAGCTGTTCACCCTGGTATTCGGCGACCTCAACGGCGGCAAGCTGCTCGGCGTCACCGCCTCCGTGGCCATGGGCATACCCTGCTACCTGATCGCCCGGCGGGTGTCCCGTCCCTGGATCGCGGTGGCCGTGTCACTCCTTTTTGTGCTGACACCGGCCTACGCCAACATGCTCTCCTGGGGCTACATCACCATGTTCGGCGTGCTCTTCACCATGCTGTCGGTGTATTTCTACATGCTGACCTTCGACTCGGACTCGAAATGGAACGCGTTGCTGGCCGGCCTGTTCGGGTCCCTGGTCATCGGCTTCCACCAGCTGACCGCCGCCTTCTTCGTGCCCCTCTGCGCCATCCTGGTGGGCGCTCTGCTGTTCACCAACCGCCGCCGGGGCGGGCGGTACTGGCTCAACCCCGCCCTGGGGGTGCTCGCGGGGGTGGTGCTGTCGCTCCCCTATGTGCCGGCATACATCCACCTGGTGGGCATGCAGTCCGGGGGAGGAGGTACCACCACCCTCACCGGCTCCCTCATTTCCCTGTTCACCATCAAGCTGTGGTGCCTGCCGTGGACATGGCTGGCGGTGCTGGGGCTGCTGGGGGCCCTGGCATCGCTTCTCCACCTGTGGCGCCGGGACCGGAACGCCACCGTGCTGCTGGCCACGCTGTTCCTGTTCCCGCTGCTCTTCCTGCTGTTCAGCCTGCCGGCCCCCTTCGTGGAGCTGAACCGCCGGGCGAACTTTTTCCTGTACGTCCCCATCTGGGCCATCACCGGGTTCATCCTTTCGCTGGCATGGGACTGGCGCGGCTCCCTCCTGCGGCCTCCCTTCCGCCTGGCCATCAGGCC
>CALMBS010000143.1 GCA_937860285.1 uncultured Chloroflexota bacterium | reverse complement strand
GGGTTTGGCAAGATGGCCGGGCTGCTTACCCAGCCCACGTTCACCAAAGAACTGCTTCGCGCCGTCTTCTGGACGCCGCCACATCCCCCCGAGATAGAGGTCACTGCCGACAACATTCCCTACATGCAGGTCTACAAGAAGTACCAGCCCGACGTCTGGACCGAAGAGCTGCTGGACTGGGACTTGTTCGACATGATGGACGAACACTTTGAGACTGAACCGTGGAAGGTACAGCAGGCAGCCATCGCCTGGTACTCGGGCGCCGCCGGTCACTGGAAGGGCGTAGCCATCCCGGCGTGGGCCTGCGCCATCACCTTGCTCATCGGCGGCCGAATGAGACCACCGCGCGGCGGTATGCATGACTACTTCCACTGCGTTCTGCGCTGTGCCATAGCTCACGGCGCGGTTGTCCGCACCTGCTGCCCGGTCGACGAAATCATCATCAATGACGGCGTCGCCGTCGGAGTGCGGTTGAGAGAGACAGCCACCCAGGCGGGAAAGAAGATCTGGGCTAAGAAAGCTGTCATCAGCGACGTCGATGTCCGGCAGACGTTCAACAAGCTGGTCGGCAAGAGCCACTGTGACCAGGGGTTGCTGCAGAAGGTCAACGACATCAGCCTCAAAGGCGGCAGCATCTTCAACTTCCACTTCTATACCCGCGAGCCGTTCAAGCCCAGGAAGCCATGGGAGAAGATGGTTGGCGGAGAATACCCCGCGGACACACGCGAGAACTACTATGACCATGTGGCCGATGTAGACGGGTGGAGGGGCAACCCCAGGGTGCCGCCGGAAAAGGCGCTATGGATGACCACTCCCTACAAGAGGTTCGAGATCACTGACAGACAGGTCACCCGTCCCGAAGGCGGCTACATAATGTCTCCGGTGTACTACCTGGTACCACCACCGGAGTATCACGTGGATGGACCCGATGCTATCAACAAGATCAAGGACCAGATGACTCAGTACGTCATCAAGGCCATGAGCAATGTGTACGAGAACCTCAACTCGGACAACATAATCAAGGTGTGGACCAACACGCCCTATGACTCCCTGTTCCGCAATACCGGCCTCATCGGGGGCACCTGGTGCGGCACCCGCCACTGCCATGATC
>CALMBS010000142.1 GCA_937860285.1 uncultured Chloroflexota bacterium | reverse complement strand
CCATCGGACCCGCCGCCTTCCGCGTGCTCTGCCCGGTCCCCCGACCCACAAATACGTAGTATCCCGTAGACGATCTCAGTATATCTCCGAATTCCCAACGTATTGCACGCGTGTAATAATTTGGGTAGATCAAAAGATGAGTGACGATCAAACAGAGCTAAAAAGCGAACCAACAGAGCTGGAAGACGAACAAAAGAAGCGGAAGGGAGGCGCCATGACTGACCGAGTTGCTGCCCTGGTTGAGTGGGTAAGACGGGGCATAATCGGGACCGGTTACCTGGGGCTGGCCGCCATTGTGGTCGGCATTTTCGTGACCTTCATCAACCGCTTTCACCCGACGGGTATCTTCGACAGCGCCACCGAGATCTCGGGTTTCGCCGTACTGGGGACGGGAGCCTTCCTGGTGGTGGCATCGGCCTTCATCGTGTGGAAGTGGTTCAAGAGAGAGAAAGACTAGGTTTGCCCCATCCGTTCCGGGTGGAGCATCTACTCAAGCCGAGCTCCACCCGGGACACCATTCCCCCCCCATCATTGCATCAGCCCCTGGTAGCGGTCATCCCTGCCGTGCAGCGCCTCCCTCGTCCCCCTGTTCCTCCTCTCCCGGAAGAAGTTGTACTCGTCAGCCTCCCACCGCACGTTGGTGAAGAGGGTGTGCGAGATGTAGGCGGTGGTGAAATCGCCGGTGAGACCCAGGCGGTCGTAGATCAGGTGCCGGGTGGCCTTGCCTATGGCAATGCCGTCGCGGGGCAGCAGCGTCAGGGCCGCCGCCAGCTTCCGCGTCTCCTCCTCCAGGGCCGCGGCGGGCACCGCCCGGCTGACCAGGCCCATACCGGCCGCCTCCCGCCCGGTGATGGTCCGGCCGGTGAGCAGCAGGTCCAACGCCCTCTTCATGCCCACGGTGAGCACCAGGTGCGTCAGCTCGGCGCCGGACCCGGCGAATCCCAGCCGCTGCTCCGGGAACCCGAGCGTGGCGTCCTCGGCGGCCACGATCGCGTCACAGAGCAGCGCGGCCCAGAGCCCGCCGCCCAGGCAGTAGCCGTGGACCTGGGCAATGGTCAGCTTGGGGTGCAGGAAGAGGCGGCGGGAATCGTCCGTCCCCCTGCGGTCGATCTGCAGCCGGATGCGCTGGCTGGGGCGCCTCTCCCCGGCTTTGCCGGTGCCCATGCCATACACGAAGCCCACCCTGGTCATGTCGTGGCCGACGCAGAAGGCCCGACCCACCCCCTTCCAGATCACCACCTTCACATCGTCGTCTTCAGCCGCCAGGTCGAAGGCAGACCAGATCTCGGCAGCATCGTCTCCTCCGAAGAAGCAGAAGGCATTCAGGTTCTCCGGCCGGTTCATGGTGACCGTGGCGACGCTGCCCTGCTTCTCGTAGATCACGTATCTCATAGCGCGAGCCTCCCGCAGCATTGTGCCACGAACGCGGGGCGGCTGTAAAACACCGGCCCGGTCGCGTTGACAGCGGTGCTATCATAAAGATAACTCCCGTCCGACCGATCCGTTGGCGATCATCCGATCGCGTCCCGCGCGTTCCCGATCCCCGGCCGCGTCATGAAGCTGACCTGATGAGGAGGCTCGCAGATGGGGACCTACCAGGGAGACGGCGAGATAACCCAGCTGGGACAGCACCTGGCAACGGCGAAGTACTGGGTGGAGACCGATCCGCTCTCCGGCGAGATAGTGGTCGACAAGGGGGAGCAGTACCTGTCGAGCCACGACCGGTTCACCCTCCACATGCAGGGTGGCTGGGCGCTCGACTTCCGGATCACCCGGGTCAGTGACCAGGTCATGGGCAAGTACGACATCAAGGGCATCGGCACGCTGCGCCGGCCCTCCTGACCGCGGCAGGGATTCCGCTGCCGGTGGGAGCTCCGGCTGATGAAGG
Organism: uncultured Chloroflexota bacterium; assembly: GCA_937860285.1. Classification (GTDB taxonomy): domain Bacteria; phylum Chloroflexota; class Dehalococcoidia; order UBA2247; family RBG-13-53-26; genus JAFGCL01. Next base: position 7,947 of record CALMBS010000142.1, on the reverse strand, counting down.
AGAAGTCATGATGAAGAAGTCAGGCATAAAACGTATCTGGGCCGTGATGGCGGCGCTGCTGTTCGTGGCCATCGCGATACTGCCGGCCCTGTCACCGGCCGCCTCCGCCCAGGAGGAGATCACCTTGATCATTTCGGAGGAGTGCACCGGGGAGATAGTCCACTTGCTGGGCCTCAATATCTCGACCCATGTTGACCCGAAACAGCCGCTTCAGGACAGGATCGATGACATCATCGCCCAGGAGGGGGGCATGGCCATCGCCGCCCACCCCATGGTATCCACACTGGTGACGCCGGTCCTCCTGTCCCTCCATGGATACACCGGAATCGAGATCTACAACGCGGAGGTAGCCGAGACCTCCAGGCTGCTGGCCGACGCCACGGCCAGGTGGGACGCGCTCAATTCCTCCCTGGTCCTGGGCGGCCAGGCCCTCAAATGGGGGTTCGCCGTCGATGACGCCCACCAGGGCGCGGACATCGGCCGGGCCTGGATAGTGGCGATGGCGTCCGGCCGCGGCCGGCCGGCCATAATGTCCAGCCTCTCCCGGGGGAGCTTCTACGGCACCACCGGGCCGGCCATAGAGGACGTGGAGGTGGCGGCCAGCGGAACATCGAGGAAGATCACGGTTACCCTGGAGAAGGCGGGTAACATCACCTTCCGGAAGATGGGCGGGGTGGTGGTCAAGAAGGTCTATTCGTCGCTATCGGCGGCCTACACCGTCACCGGCTGCGAAGGATACGTCAGGGTGGAGGTCAGCAGCCCGGAGGGGAAGGCCTGGACCCAGCCGCTGCGGGTCCGCAATGCCCGGACCGTATCCAACCCCTATGCTGCCGGCGACCCGTGGCTCAAGGGGAGCGTGCACTGCCACACCAGGGCTTCGGACGGGGAGCTGGAGTTCGATGAGGTCGTGGCGCGGCACATCGCCCTGGGGTACGACTTCCTGGCCATAACCGACCACAATGTGGTGACCGTGCCCTGAGGCACCGGCAGGGACTACTCTGCCAGCCAGTCGAGCCCCTCAGCCTCGGTGGCAAATGACCGCACCTGGACCAGGCTCCGGCCCACCATCCCCAGAAAGGCCTCCAGGGAGACCTCCCTGGCCCCGGTCACGCCCACTACGGCCAGCCTGGTGAACCTGCGGCGGACGATCCTCTCAGCGTACTGCCGCAGCTCCCCCATGACATCCCCTGACACCGCGGCGTCTTCAATGTTGCCCAGGTAGAGGACCTTGCCCCGTGCCGCCTGGACGATGTCGTTGCTTTCCTTCATCTGCTTCAAGACCTGATCGGGGCTCAGCCCGCGGTAGTCGACGTACAGTATCCTCTTCCCTTTGTGGTCTATCCACCTTGCCGGCATCTTCCTGCCACCTCCACCCATCCCGGTTTCGGGCCATCAGCTTCAGGATAGACCCGGGCGGGATTCCGTTCAAGGGGGCCTGCAGCGCGGCCGGGCGGCCGGCCTTGGCGCAGATGGTATAATCTGGCCCATGGACCGCCTGGATGGGATCCGGAGACGGAGAAGTGGGGGGACCTTCTCCCAGAAGCTGAAGCATAACCCCGGGCAGGCGCTGATAGAGGCTGACGAGATCATCAGGCTGGCACCGGACAACGCCAACGGGTGGTGCCTCAAGGGCATGGCCCTCCTGGAGCTCGAGCGGCATGAGGAAGGGCTGCACAGCTTCAGCCAGGCCATCAGGCTCAGGCCGGACATGGCCGAGGCGTGGCAGGGCAAGGGGACATGCCTGGTGAGGCTTGGCCAGTTCCAGGAGGCCCTGGCCGCGCTGGCCCGGGCGCCGCACGTCTACCTGGTCTGCCATGAGAGGGGCCGGGCGCTCCAGGGACTGGGCCGCTACAACGAGGCCATGGACGCGCTCCAGGAGGCCATCAAGCTCAACCCTGATGACAGGGCCGTCCTGGACAGCTCTCGCTCCCTCCTGGCCTCCCTCGGCCAGGCCCGGGAGGCGCCGAAGCCTCCGCAGCCGAAGGCCGTGGAGCCGAGGGCCACCGAAAACAGAGGCGTTGACCCTCAGGTCAGCGAGCCCTTCACCTACAACAGCCCCACCTGATTTGAGCGTGGGCCTATTGACAGAGAGGCCCCCGGCGGGTATAATTGTACGTAGAGTTCTCGGGTAGTCAAACCAGCAAGAATCGGCCATATCCGCCAGAGTAAGTAGCACGAAGCAGCCAAAGCTCGAAGCCGGAGACCAAGACCAAGGATGCTGGGGAGGGTACCCGAGGACTTTTTTTGTGGACCGTAGCCCGGCGCTGCTATGCCCACAGTGAGAGCCGGCCAGATCAACATCCACTGCGAGGTGCTGGGCGAGGGAGAGCCCCTGCTCCTGATCCCCGGAATGGGCATCGCCGCCGGGACCTGCTTCTTCCGCCAGGCCGCGGGGCTGGCCCGGGAATACTGCGTCATCGCCATCGACAACCGGGGCACCGGCCGCAGCGACCAGCCCGACGCTCCGTACAGCATGGAGACCATGGCCGACGATGCCGCCGCGTTGCTGGCTGCCCTCCGCATCGACCGGGCCCACATCTACGGCATCTCCATGGGAGGCATGATCGCCCAGCACCTGGCGCTCCGCCACCCCGAAGCGGCGGCCTCCCTGGTGCTGGCCTGCACGTCGTGCGGCGGCCGGCACTCTGAGCCCCCCGACCGGGAGTACGTGGCCAGCGTCTTCGACACGCAGGGGACCCCGGAGGACAGGCTGAGGGGCCGGCTTCACTTCCTCTTCACCGAAGGGTTTGTGGGGAGCCACCCGGACGTGGTCGAGCGCTACATCTCACTGCACCTGGACAGCATGGCGCCGCCTCACACCTACATCCGGCAGGCGGAGGCCGTCATCATGCACGACACCTATGATCAGCTCCCGGGGCTCGGGCTTCCCACCCTGGTGATAGCCGGAGAGGCCGACCGGACCCAGCCGATCCACAACTCGAGGGCCCTGGCCTCGCGGATTCCGAACGCCGAGCTGCTGGTCATGGGCGGTCTGCGCCATTTCCTGGCCATCGAGTGCCCGGATGAGCTGAACCGGGCCATGATCCAGTTCCTGAGGCAGCACCCGCTGGGGGGCTGACCCTGCCAACAAAGGGGGGCATGATGGAGGCCGACCTGCCGCTGGAGAAGCTTCTTTCCGCAATACGCCGAAACAAGGGGGTCGACTACACGGGCGTCGCTCCGCTTTCGGGTGCGCGGGGGTTCATCCGCGACCAGGGTGGAGACTACCTCGCCGAGCTGCCGACAGGCATCTCCATCGGCATTGCCCTGCCGAATGCCGTTGTTGATCTTCTTCCCAGGCGAGAGGAGAGGGCAGTCCAGGTCGGCTACCGGCTCCAGGCCTATGAGGTCATCAACCAGAGGCTGGACTTGGCCACGTCCGAGATAGCCTCCCTGCTTCAGCGGGACGGGTTCAGGGCCTTCCCCGTGCCGGCGGCGGAGAGGGTTGACGACGGGAGGCTTTGCGCCTCCTTCTCGCACAAGCTGGCAGCCAACCTGAGTGGGCTGGGGTGGATCGGAAAGAGCTGCCTTCTGGTGACACCAGGACACGGCCCCCGCGTCCGCTGGTCGACGGTCCTGACGGATGCGCCGGCGCCTGCGGAGGTCAGGCAGCTGCCGGACCGATGCGGGAAGTGCACCAGGTGCGTGGACATCTGCCCGGTCCAGGCGTTCACCGGGCGGCCCTTCAGGCCGGAGGAGCCGCGCGAGGCCCGCTACGCGGCCGACAAATGCGACCGGTACTTCCAGGACATGGCATCGAGAGGGGACCTGAAGGTCTGCGGGATGTGTCTCTACGCCTGCCCGTTCGGGAGGCAGGCCGGCGGCGCCATGCCCATTGACTAGCGCATTTGACTTGGCGTAGCATGATTCGCAGGCTCATTCAGGAGGAGGCGGAAGATGGGCAAGTTCTGGGCCCGGGCGGACGTCGGCAAGAACCGGCTCTACGTGGTCCTGCAGGACTTCTTTCAGGCGGATGAGGCCAAGGAAGCGGCCGAGGCCACCATCGCGGAAGCCAGGAAGCTCCGGCCAGGGTTCAGCTGTATCACTGACATATCCACGGTCAAGGCCACCTCGGAGCAGGGAGTGCTGGAGCTGCTGCGCTGCCAGAACTTCCTCAGGGAGCACGGCATGGGGCGGGTGATCCGGGTCGTCCCGGAGGTGTCCGTGGGCTCCCTGCAGATCGCCAGGACGTCGAAGCAGGCCGGCTATGAGGCGGACACCTCCCGGACCATCGAAGAGGCGGAGGAGATGCTGGGCGACCGGAAGGGCAAATGAGGCCCCGGACCCGAAGGTAACCGACATGTTCTATACCTGCCACAAGCAGTCACCGTCATGCCACGTGACCAAGGAGCTCATCGCCAACATCGAGAAGTACCTGCTGGAGAAGGTCCCGGGGAAGCTCAGCATTGACGAATCCGCCCTCAGGGAGCAGTACTACATCCGCATTGACGAAAGGGGCGCGTCCACCATGGTGGCCCCCATATCCGAATACGTGTTCCCCCAGTTCCCGGACAAGACCGACGGCCTGGTCATGGGCTTCTCACTTTTCAGGCCCAGCCGGTGCGAGGTCCAGGTCCGCTTCGCCGGGGACCGGACAGGCTCCAAGATTTCGGTGGCCGCCGAGGGGCCGAACTCCAGGGCGGTGGCCTCCGAGATATGCGAGGACATCGCGTCCATCGTAGCGCCGCACGTCAACAAGAACTGGTTCTTCCACCTCGGCCTCGTGGCGGAGCTGCTGCTGGGCACGGTGTTCGGGGTGGTGGTGGGGCTGCTGGTGTCCCTCATCGATAGTGGCCTCTGGGGCTCCGTGGTGGCCTGCCTGCTGCTGCTGGCCGCCCTGGTGGTCTACTTCGGGGCCGGGAGATGGATCAAGCCCTACAGCTCGTTCGAGACAGCGCGCTCCAGGGCCCTGGAGAGCTACGGCGGCGTGGTGTACGGCGTGCTGGGCGGGCTGGCCATGAGCATCGCCGGCTCCGCCATCTATGACCTGATCCGGCACTGATCCTCCTCAGATCAATCCTCACCCCGCCGGTCCTCTCATTTTTCTCACAGTGAAGGGATGCGGAGGCGCCCGGGCGACAAAAGCTACGAAACGGAACGAGAGCTAAGAGCCCGCGAGTCGCCGGCCGTTCCCGGCCGGGGATCTCCCGGAGCACGTGGAGGAAGACCTGCATGACCACCGCACAACTGACAGTAGCCTATGCGTATGAGAGCACCCTGGAGAACCTGACCGGCCTCAAACACGGCATCGAGCATGGCGTGAAACAGGCCATCGCCAACCACCATGACTCGGTGACCGAGGAGTTCAACTCCACCAACCGGGCCCAGCTGGAACAGGGAAAGCCCGGCTGCCTGGACTAGCACCCCCCTTTGGCCGCCGATCCACAGCCGCCCGGCACGGGGACAGCACCGCGCCTGCCCGGCCGGCATAGGTACTGTCCACAATGTGCGGCTAGCAGGTTTTGCCTATGGATGCGGCGGCGCAGCCCGTGCATAATGGGTGAAGCGGACCCGCGGGATGCCGCGGGCCGCGCGGCCCGAGTGTGTCCACCCGGCCGCTACTGGCTGTAGGAGGCCGCACATGTCCAGCAAAGAAGCTCCGGCAGACAACGAGGGGGTCCTGCTGCTGCGGGACGTGATGAGCACCAACGTGGTCAACATCCCCAGCAAGACACCGGTCACGGAGGCCCGGAAGATCATGGAGGCCCACCGGGTCAGGCACCTGCCGGTGGTGGACAAGGGCAAGCTGGTGGGACTGATCACCAGGGACACCCTGGACAAGACCGGGCCCTCGCAGCTGACCACCTTCAGCATGCACGAGATCAGCTACCTCCTGAGCAGTATCAAGGTGGCGGACGTCATGAAGAAGGACCTGGCGGTGCTCCCCCCCACCGCCACCGTCGAGGAAGCCGTGGCCCTGGCCCGGCGGCGGAGGGTGGACTCCATACTGGTGGTGGACAAGGGCCACCGGCTGGGGATCGCCACCTCCAACGACTTCTTCGACAAGGTGGCCAACCCCATCCTGGGCATCGACAAGCCCGGGGTCCGGCTGACAGTCCGCGACTGCTGCCGCCAAGCGTTGGACCTGGAGAAGGTGATGACTATCATCGGCCGGTTCGAGGGCACCATCATATCGATAGGCAGCGCGCCCCGGCCCGAGACCGACAAGCTGGACCTCATAGTCCACCTCGACTCGCCGAACGTGGCCTACATAGTCGAGTCCCTGAAGGCGGCCGGCTACCAGGTCCAGGAACGCGCCCGGTAGAGGCCCGGACCGGGATTGACAGCCTGCGCGCTCGGTGCTATTGTCCGGGAGGTAGGCCCACTTTGGCAGACAGGCGGCGCGTGATGTTTTGTGGCAAGTGCGGTCAAGCCCTGCGGGATGGAGTCAGGTTCTGCGAGCGGTGCGGGACCAGGGTGCCAGATTCGCCCCCGAAGGCGGCGGCCGGGCCGGCCGCTCCGCCATCGAGGTCCGGGCCAGCCCCTGCGCCACCACCCGCGCCAGGATCGGTGAAGGTCACGCTGTGCCGCAACTGCGGCTCCTCCGTAACCAGCAATTCCAAGACCTGCAAGTGGTGCGGCACAACCCTGAAGTAGCCGGGTCCAGGGGTCACCAGGGAAAGGACAGGTTGCGCTCCGACTCGCGGTAGAACTCCTCCAGCAGCGAGGCCGCTTCCTCACACCCACCCCTGTCAAAGGCATCGAGCGCCTCCCGGAGAAGCCTGGCTTCCTCATGCAGCCCGGGGGACATGGCCAGCCTGGCGGAGTACGACGGTGGGGCCTCGGCGCGGAAGGCCAGGGCCTCCTTGATCTCCAGGATCTTCTCCAGCTCCCCGCGGCAGCCCGAGGCCTGGGCGGGGTCCTGCAGCCTCCGGATGAGGGCCTGGATGCCTTCCCTGGCAACGATGTACATCTGGCTTCCATGATAGCCGAACCCTCCCCTCCCCGTCACGGCCGCTGCGGCTGCGCCTTCGCCTCACGCCACCCTGCCCCAGGGGCCGGGTCCGGTCGCAAGCGACATTGACGACCGGGGTGCCCCGGGTGCTATGATCGACTGAGGCGCAAGTATCCCAGTCGAATCTCACTCCGGCGCCTCACCACGGTGCCCCCGGCGGTGACGGGCGTCCCGGAGCCTGGTGGGGAGGTGGTGCCTGTGCCACATCCACAGCTATTCCCCGTTCTGTGACCACCGCGGCCGCCGCATGGAATCAGATCACTGAGGAGGGCGATCATGGGCTTGTTTGTTTGGATTGCCAGGTACACGCCGGAGCAGTCTATCGGGGTGGAGAACAGGTGGAACACCATGGCCAATGGCACGGCACCCAAAGCGGTACTGGAGGCCTGGGGCAGGATCAAGGTCCTTGAGATGCTGCCCTCGCCCCAGAACGGTTTCGCCATGATGGTTGTGGATGTGCCAGAGGACGCCTGGGTGGATGCAGCCGTGTGTGCCCGGTACATGGCAGACGTCTGGAGCGTGGAAAGCTACCCGGTCATCAACATGGCGCAGTACGCCGAGATGACCAAGAGGCTGCCGCTGGAACAGATCCCCAGGAAGTAGCGGCGGCTCAACGGAGCGGGAAGGGAGGAGGATAATCATGGGCCTTTTTGTATCAATCATAAGATGGACCCCGGAGCAGGCAGAAGCGGTGAACGAGAGAATGATGTCGGTGGCGAACGGCACGGCGCCCAAAGCGGTGATGGACGCCATCGGGAAGATGAAGTACCTGGCCGATGTGATCTCGCCCCAGAATGGCTTCGAGCTGGCCATCATGGATGTGACGGACGAGACCTGGGTCGACGGGAGCATGCTGGCGGACTGGATCGGAGAGGTGGCCAAGCTGGAGTCCTATCCGGTCTGCACCTGGGAGCAGTACCTGGAGGTGAAGAAGCGGCGGTCAGATGGTGGTACTCCGAAGAAGAGCAGGAGGAAGTAGGCGCCGGGCAGCG
>CALMBS010000141.1 GCA_937860285.1 uncultured Chloroflexota bacterium | reverse complement strand
TTTCATCACGATCTTTGACCCACCTTAGTCACGATCTTTGACCCACCCGGGCAACTGAATACCATTGTCGCTTAACCGGTGAACAAGGAGCGGCGATGGCGTATACGGAGGTTACCCGAGTGGAGATTATCGAAGTCATCAGGCAGTGGCAGTCCGGCCGCAAGATACGAGAGATTGCGCGGTCGACGGGCATTGCCCGCAACACTGTCCGGAAGTACGTTCTGGCTGCCCAGAGCTGTGGTCTGTCCCGGGAGGGACCGCCTCCAGACGAGGCACAAGTCATCGCCCTGGTCCAGCTCGGCCGGGCCGGGCCGCGGGATGCGGCGGTGCCCACCGACAAGGTGCTGGAGCCATTGGCGGACCAGATCCATCGGTGGATCAAGGACGATCACCTCAAACTCACCCGGATCCAGGAGCTGCTGGCGCAGCGGCACTGCGTAGTGCCCTATAGAAGCCTGGGGCGATACGTTACCCGAAAGGGATGGTTCGGCAAGAGCACGCGGGCCACGGTGCGCATGGCGGACACCGAGCCTGGACAGGTGGCGGAGGTGGATTTCGGCCGGCTGGGGCTGGTATGGGATCCGGAAACCGGCCGCAGACGCGTGGCCTGGGCCATGGTGATCGTGCTGGGCTATTCTCGTCACAGCTTCGTCTGGCCCCTGTACAGCCAGCGGCTGGCCGAGGTGATCGAGGGACTGGAGGCCGCCTGGGCCTTCTTCGGCGGCCCTCCCCGCTACCTGGTGCTGGACAACTTCCCGGCGGCGGTGGTCGGTCCCGACCCATTGAACCCGCGCCTCAGTCGCGGCTTCCTGGAGTACGCCGGGTACCGCGGCTTCATCGCCGATCCCGCCAGGCCCGGGCACGCCAGGGACAAGCCCAAGGTCGAGCGTGGCGTCCCCTATGTCCGAGAGCGCTTCTTCAAGGGCGGCCAGTTTAACGGGCTGGAAGACATGCGGGACCAGGCGCGGCGCTGGTGCCTGGAGACAGCCGGCCAGAGGGTGCACGGCACCACCCGGCGCCTGCCTCTGGTGGTCTTCCAGGAAGAGGAGCGCTCACATCTCCTGCCCTATGATGGCGAGCCCTACGATGTGCCGGAGTGGCATGAAGCGGTGGTGCATCAGGACCACCACGTCTACTACCGGTACGCCATCTACTCCGCGCCTGACACCACCTGTCCGCCGGGGACAAAGATAGAGGTCAGAGGGGACCGCAAGCTGGTGAAGCTCTACCGAAGTGGAAAGCTGATGAAGGTCCACCCTCGCCAGCCGCGCGGCGGGAGGTCCACCGACCCGGATGACTACCCCAGGGAGCTGACGCCCTACACCCTGCGCTCTCCAGACCATCTGCGGAAGCTGAGCGCCCAGATGGGTGAATCGGTGGGCGAGTTTGCCGACAGGCTCCTGGGCGGCCCGCTGCCCTGGCACAAGATGCGCCAGGCCTTCAAGCTCCTGAGGCTGGGAGAGAAGTACACCGCACTGCGGCTCAACAGCGCCTGCCAGAAGGCCCTCTCGGTGGACCTGATAGATGTGCGGCGGCTCGAGCGCATACTGGCCCAGGCGCTGGAGCAAGAGGCGGTGGCAACAGCGTCAGCTTCAACCACAGCCGCACTGCCCGGCCGTTTCGCCCGTCCCGGCGGCGCCTTCGCCCTGCACGAGGATCATCCGGCGCCTACCGGCCAGACCGAAGAGACTCCGGAGAACGCCCTGAACGAAACAAGAGGAGGAACACAGTGACTACCACCGCCGAACTCACGCCGCTGCTCAAGCGCCTGAAACTGGGCCGCATGCTGGATACACTGCCCGAACGGCTGGCCCTGGCGCGGCGGGACCAGCTGGACTATGCTGCCTTTCTCCAGATACTCCTGGCGGACGAGATCGCCCGGCGGGACAGCCGCAGCCTGGAGCTGCACCTGCAGTCCGCGGGCTTCGAGCAACTATGCCGCCTGGAGGACTTCGACTGGACCGCCGCCATAACGGTGAACCGGCGGATCCTGGACACCGTCTTCTCGCTGGACTTCCTCAGGCGCCACGAGCACGTCATAATGGCCGGGCCCGTGGGCGTGGGCAAGTCCTTCCTGGCGCAGGCTCTGGGCTATGCCGCGGTGCGGACCGGCCACGGCGTCCGCTTCATCCGCGCCGACGCCTTCTTCCGGACCCTGGCGCAGGCGAGGATAGACCACACCCTGGAAAAGACCTTCCGGTCCTTCCTGACTCCCGACCTTCTGATACTGGACGACTTCGGCCTGCAGCGGCTCGGCGCCCAGCAGTCCACCGACCTTTACGAGCTGATCATCGCCCGGCACCGGCAGTCCAGCTTCGTCATCACCAGTAACCGGGCGGTGGACGAGTGGCTGGGGCTCTTCGACGATCCCATCTTGGGCAACAGCGCCCTGGACCGGCTGGCCAACGCCAGCTACCAGATCGTCATCGAGGGGACCAGCTACCGCCAGAGGCTGTCACCGCACCGGAGAAAGGAGGCCCAGAAGGGAGCTTTGACACCCCCGGACCAGAAGTAGTACAACCCTATCACCCGGGTGGGTCAAAGAATGTGGCTACGCCTGGGTCAAAGATCGTGGCTATCGACACATGGTGGGTTCGACACCCATTCGCTCCCGCCAGTTAACACCCTTCCTTTTCCAG
>CALMBS010000140.1 GCA_937860285.1 uncultured Chloroflexota bacterium | reverse complement strand
CGGGAAAAGGAGAAGGGTGGACATCGCTGCCCACCCTTCAATGGAGCTAGAGCCTTTCTAGGCCGCCGGGATGGACCATTCGCCGAGCCCTGAGCAGTTGCCGTTCAGGCCAATGGTGCACGCGGCGATGATGGCCAATACCACCAGTGGAAGCAATACTCTAGCCAGTTTCCTGTACATGCCCCCCCCTTTCTCAATTAGAGTTCCGGGTAGCGCACGGACGTGAAACACCCGGTTTCCACTGCGCCCCTCACGCGATATTGGTCGCTCGAGCACCCCCTATCCCTTGAACGGTCTTCGCATTTCCGTCTCAAATGCAGCCGCCCGCGTCACAAGATGCTCACGGCATGCCGCCTATCCTCGATCCGCAGCACTGAAGCAGCCTGACCAGCTTCGGCAACCGGGTTCGCCGCCGCATGAGGGTCTAGGGCATGCGCCGCAGCGGACGCCAGGCCGTCCATAGTGGCGGCGCCAAAGTGAGCGTCAGCCGCAGAGGCTAGTACCTGATCCCATCGTCATAGCGAAGCATCTGTCCACCGACGGCATCGATCAAAGCCTCGGGATACTCGGAATCCAGGGGGCGGATTCTCCAGGCCAGCACATAGTCACACCCGCCCATTCCGATACCCCTGTTGAAGAACCCGAGCTCGGCCAGCATGGTGCGTCCTGGAGCAACGCATTCTGCCTGGACCAGAACTGACAGCGCCTGTTCTTCTGTAACCCCAGGTTCCGTCGAGAGATCCTTCCCCATGCAGTAGATACCTGAAGTAGAGTCCCCATAGAGGCGTACGCCGTCGCTGTTGAAGCCAAGGACATAGCCCTCCCAGAATACGAGATGGCCTTTGTAGACTCCATACGCCCGAACGACATAGTACGGCTGACCTGGATCGCCCAGACCGTCCGAGTTGATCCTGAGCCGGCAGACCTGACATCCGCTCAGATCCATGCCGTTCTTCTCAAACAGCCACTCAACGGTCTCTAGCTCATCCGCGGATATCTGGTGTTGAACACCCTTCTGTTCAACCACAAGCACGTTGTCTGACGACGCGGCGCATTCGTGGCCAGCACCTGTGGTGGATTCCACCTTATACCTGAAGTAGTAGTAGCAGAAGCCCGCCTTCTTCCCAGACTTGGCTATCCTCAGGGCGATTGCCTGGTTCTGGTCAACCCCTTCAATGGAGTAAGCATCGTAGGTTGTCCCCTGACAGACAACCGAATAGAGATAGGTGAACGCCTCCAGGGTGCCCGGGCCGGACTCCAGCCGCGCGATGCCAACTACTTCGCCGGTGTAGGTGAAGGCCCTGCCCTGATATGAGAAACTCGCAGGTTCCTGCTGCCCGCTCAGTCTCTCATACTCCATGTACCAGTACCCTCCACCTGGGCAGATCCTGAGTGCGATGGCCTCATTCTCATCCACGCCTTGAATGAGGTAGACATCATACTCGCCACCCTGCTGTGAACTTGAGCCAACATAGAGGACATTGGTCGGGGTATCATCCTCCAAGTGCTGCTCTGCAACCTTGTCGCCAGTCGACATGTAGCGGTGGCCCGCAAAGGCGAAGTCCTCCGGAATGTCCTGGCCGCCAGGACCGCCAGTGACCTCTTCGTTGCTGCCGCACCCAACGGAGACCAACCCACCCACCACCAGGATGCATAGCGCCAGCGCGTAGAACAGCCTCTTCATAAATACCACTTCAACTAGAGCGATGCTTGTCGCTCGTTTCGCCACGAGTGCACCTCTGTCGGTTTACATAATATGACGAGGACGCGAGGCCTTCTGTTCCCCCACCCGTAGAGATTATAGCGTGAAGGACAGGATGGGGCCAGACAGGATGGCACCAAACAGGGGACTATGGCTACCCTTGGTCTGCTTCTACT
>CALMBS010000139.1 GCA_937860285.1 uncultured Chloroflexota bacterium | reverse complement strand
CGGGCGGAATATGCCGCGCCTGTGCCTGAAGTAGTAGGTGGCCCTGATGCCGAATCCGTTCTCGATCCGGGCGATCTTGGGCTCCTGGCGGGGTGTGGAATCAACATCGTGCCGGATCACGGCCAGGCGCCCCGGCAGCCTGTCCGCCTCGAGGTATCCGCTGACTGTCAGGGGCGTGTACCCCGACTGCACGATGGCCTCACAGAGGCCCCTGTACCTCTCCATGGTGAAGTCCAGCCTGGATAGATCCAGCCTCATCGTCCGCCTGGCCTGCCTTTCCGGCGCCTGCCGCTCACCAGGGTATGTTACCACTCCCCGCAATACGGTCCGCGTCAGGCCGGCGCGCGGGCGCCGGCGTTGCCACTGGTGGTGGACCGGCCGCATTCCGGGGCAGGGATGCCTGCCGTTGACATAGAAATCGCGCTTTGCCGGACCACGACAAAGCGCGATGGTAACCTGCAGCGCGATGCTGACCGACCGCTACCTGACGCGGCGCGAGACTCCGGGCAGGAACTCGGAGGCCTCGGTGATCTCGCGGATCTCGGCCGCGGGCCGGGGCTCGTAGATCGCAGGCCTGCGGGTGATGGAGGCCCACTTCATCTCCATCCTCCAGGCGAAATTGTTCAGGAGCAGCCAGCTCACCTTTCGGATGTACTTGCCGTACTTGATCTTGGACTTCTCACCCTGGTACCGCGCCGGTATGGGGACCTCCACCGCCCGGACCCCGGCCACGGTGAACTTGGCCAGGAGGTGGTTGCAGTACCCGTAGTAGGGATAGAGGTCATCCAGCTTTATCCTCTGAAGGGCCTCCGAAGAGACCGCGGCGTAGCCGTTCTGGGGATCGTCGATGTGGTAGTTGCCGGAGGAAAACCGGGTGAGCCACTTCAGCAGCCAGTTGCCGAACCGCCGCAGCGGAGGCATGCCCTTCATGGTCCTGGCGGAAACCATCCGGTTGCCCTTGCAGTATCCGGCCTGCCCGTTGACCACCGGGGCCAGCAGCTTGGGCAGCTCCGCCGGGTCCATCTGGTTGTCGCCGGCCATGACGACGGCGATGTCCATGCCGTCCTCGAGGCATCTCTCGTAGCCGGTGACGATAGCGGCCCCCACACCCTTGTTCTTCTTGTGCTCAACGAGCTGCAGCCGGGGATTCTGGTCGCACAGCCTGGCCACGACTTCGCGGGTCCGGTCGGTGCTGCCGTCGTCGACGATGTAGATCCGGTCCACATAGGCCGGCATGTTCTCAACGACACATGCCACCAGCTTCTCTTCGTTGTAGGCCGGCACCGCCACGCCGATCTTCTTGCCTTGAAACACTAGTTTCCTCCTGGCGACCGACCGTCTAGAAAAAGAAAAACCGACCTTGGTTGGGTCGGTTTCACTACTGGCTCCCCGCCACCCAAGTGACCAGATTACAGATGGCGGTTCAACGCTTCCCGGTGCGGTGTTGTCTTTCCTCTAGACTATCTTCGGTCTCCTCAATCCTTCCTTGCCCGCTAGATTAGTCGTTCCGGAACCCGGCAATCCCTTGCCCGCGCCGGTGCTCTGTTGGCGCTCCGGAAAACTAAGACCCGACCCGTATCCGGGTCGGTGTCGCACCTATCGCCTCGCCATTCAAGGAGACGCACTGCCGGGTGCCTGGTCCGTGCGTACCGGGATCCCCTTGTTGTCAAGCGTTCGATATAGGACCGATGCGGTTTCTCTCCGTCGCCGAATTGACGGCCGGACACCGCGGGTTAGGAGACCTGACCTCCGCCCTCCGACTCTCTCCATCCAAGTGGATATGCCACTTGGCGTTAACAGTATATCACGCAGACGCAATAGCCACCAGCGTTGCCGGACTGCCGTGCCGGACTGCCGCCCTTGACATGGCGGCGGCGCCGGTCCTAGACTAGGTAAACAGTTACCTACGGCCGGTTCCTCCCGGACCATGCACCGGACGAAGCCGGTGCGCCGGAGGAAGGCGGCCCGCCGGGATGGTCCGGCACCCCGGAAGCCTATCGGTGCAACTAAGCGGTCAGGGAGCGAGGAAGTGAAGAAGACAGTGAAGGTCATACCCTGCCTGGACATGAAGGACGGCAGGGTGGTCAAGGGCATCCAGTTTGTCAACCTGAGGGACGCGCGCGACCCGGTGGAAGCCGCCGGCACGTACGAGAAGGAGGGCGCCGATGAGATCGCCTTCCTGGACATCGCGGCCACTGTGGAGAAGCGCGGCACCATGTTGGAGTGGGTCAAGAAGGTCCGGAAGGCCATCTCCGTGCCGTTTGTGGTGGGCGGCGGCATACGCGATGTCGCCGACATGGGGGAGCTCTTCGACATCGGGGTGAACAAGGTCTCCATCAACACGGCGGCCTACCGGAACCCGGACCTCATCGCCAATGCCGTCGCCAGCTTCGGGGCGCAAAGCCTGGTGGTGGCCATCGACGGCAAGAAGAACCCGCCGGGGCGGCAACGTCCCCGGCTGGAGCTGGTGGTCAGCGGTGGGATGGAGGAGACCGGGGTGGATATCGTGGAGTGGGCCAGGAGGGTGGAGGGCCTGGGGGCCGGCGAGATCCTGCTCACCAGCCGGGACGCGGACGGCACCAAGGAAGGCTATGACCTGGAAATGACCCGGGCGGTGGCCGAGGCGGTCAGCATCCCGGTCACGGCGTCCGGAGGCGCCGGCAGGCTGGAGCACCTCTACGACGCCGTGGTCGAGGGCAAGGCGTCGGCAGTGCTGTGCGCCTCGGTGTTCCATTTCGGAGAGATCACTATCCCCCAGGCCAAGAAGTACCTGGCCAGCAGGGGCATACCGGTCAGACTATAAGGCCAAAGACGGCCATTTTAGGAAAGGCGATTCGGAGGTAAGAGGTAAGAAGATGGCGGCATACAACCCATTTGAGACGGCGCAGAGACAGATAGACAAGTGCGCGGACATACTCAAGCTCGATCCCGGCACCAGGGCCATACTGCGGGTCCCCAAGCGGGAGCTGCACGTGGCCTTCCCGGTGCGGATGGACGATGGCTCCATGAAGCTGTTCCAGGGATTCAGGGTCCAATACAACGATGCCAGGGGCCCGGCCAAGGGCGGCATCCGCTTCCATCCCGACGAGACCATCGATACCGTGCGGGCCCTGGCGGCCTGGATGACGTGGAAATGCGCGCTCCTGGACCTGCCTCTGGGCGGCGGCAAGGGCGGCGTTATCTGCGACGTCAAGTCGCTCTCCGCCAGCGAGCTGGAGCGGGTGAGCCGGGCCTACATCCAGAATGTGTACCAGATGATCGGCCCCGAGACGGACGTGCCGGCCCCCGACGTCTACACCACCCCCCAGATCATGGCCTGGATGATGGACGAGTATTCCAAGATCATGGGGAAGTCCCAGTTCGGCGTGATCACCGGCAAGCCGCTGTGCATCGGCGGTTCCCGGGGGCGGGGTGACGCCACCGCCCGCGGCGGCATGTATGCCATCAGGGAGGCGGCCAAGGTCCTGGGCATCGACCTGGGCAAGGCCACCGTGGCCATCCAGGGCTATGGGAACGCGGGGAACTTCGCGGCCCGGCTTTCCAAGGAGCTCTTTGGCTGCAAGGTGGTGGCCGTCAGCGACAGCAAGGGTGGGGTGTACAGCAAGGGAGGGCTCGATCCGGAGGCCGTCTTCAGGTGCAAGGAAGACACCTGCTCCGTGGTCAACCTGCCCGGCGCCAAGCAGATCACCAACGATGAGCTGCTGGCCCTGAACGTGGACATCCTGATCCCGGCCGCGCTGGAGAACGTGATCACCGAGAAGAACGCGGGCAAGGTGAAGGCGAAGATACTGGCAGAGCTGGCCAATGGCCCCACCACCCCGGAAGCGGACGATATCCTCTACAAGAACGGGGTCCACGTGATCCCGGACTTCCTGTGCAACGCCGGGGGCGTTACCGTGTCCTACTTCGAGATGGTGCAGAACGCCATGATGTACTGCTGGGAGGAGAAGGAGGTCTACGAGCGCCTCGAAGCCAGGATGGTCTCGGCCTACAGCTCGGTCCTGAGCACCAGCCAGCAGTACAAGATAAACATGCGCCAGGCGGCATACGTCCGGGCCGTGGAACGGGTCGTCGAGGCCATGAAGCTGCGCGGCTGGGTGTAGGTTGACATGGTAGGCGCCAGCAGCGTCGATGTGGAGCGGAAGGTCAATGCCATCCTCAGGGTGCTGAGGGACTCACCCGAGGTAGTAGGGGCGCGGGTGATCGGCCGGAAGCTGCAGGAGCAGGGCATCTACCTCAGCGAGAGGGCGGTGCGCTACCACCTGAAGCTGATGGACGAGCGGGGACTGACGCAGCTGGTGGGGAGGGATGGGAGGCAGATCACCGAGGCCGGCCTTGAGGAGCTGCGAAACGCTCTTGTTGGCGACAAGGTCGGCCTCTTCATCAACCGGATCGGACTGGTTTCATTCCGGACCACCTTCGACTGGAAGTCGCGCAGGGGCTGCGTGCCGG